>NZ_CP048741.1:1940864-1948716 GCF_018336475.1 Romboutsia sp. 13368 | reverse complement strand
CCAGAAATATAATTAACAAATGAGCAACAAAAGGCTATAGATTATGCTCATAGATATTGTGGAGTTTCAACTGAAGATGAATATGAATTTAAATTTAATAAAAATTATAAAATTTAAATATTTTGATTTTTTATAAGATAAGAATAAAATTTAAATTAGTAGAAAATAAGCAAACGATGTAATGTTTTTTTTAAAGATAATTAAAAGGACAATAGATATTATTTGAAGAAATATTATAAAAGTTTTAATAAAAATAGATTGGAGAGATTTAAGATTGAAAAAAATAAAAAATATAAAACACTCTAATTTATTGATTCTTATAATATTTACTTATATACTATTTGGATTTATTATAAATTTAATAGGAAAATGCACTGATACATTAGTGATTGAAACTGAAAAAGTAGAATTAAAAGTAACTACTAAAGGATTAATTATAAGAGATGAGTATTTAGTAAAATCAAATCAAAGTGGAACTATAAATTTTACAGCTAGAAATGGTGAAAAGTTAAAAAAGGGAGATACAATAGGCGTTATATATAATAATATTAAAAATTTAGATGAAAATAAATCTACTATAAACAAGCTAAATGAAGAAATAGAAACATTAAAAATAGATAAAGAAAATAGTAAATCTAATTTTAGTAAAGAACTAATAGATGTAAAAATTAATACTAAGATAGAGCAACGTAAAAAACTTACTAATGAAAATAATAAAAATTTAAATTCGATAAACATACCTACATCAGGAGTTGTGTCTAATAATTATGATGGTTATGAAGATATATATACTATAGAAAATATGGAGAATATAACAGCTAAAGATATAGAAAATACGGAAAATAATTATAAAGATATAAATATACAAAATGAATATATAAAAGAATCTGAGATTATAGCAAGAATTATATCAAGTAACTATTCGTATATAGCTATATCTATAGATAAAGATATATTTGAGGAAAAGCAGAGTGTTGAAATAGTATTAGATAAAAAAAATATAGAAGGATATGTAGAAAAAATATATGAAAATGAAGGTAATAATGTAATTATATTTAAAATAAGTAATCAAAATGTAGAAATTTATGATACAAGAGCAACAGAATTTGATATAATATATAAACAAATAGAAGGTTTAAAGATACCAAAACAATCGGTAGAAGAATTAAACGATAAAAAAGGTGTGTATGTATTAAATCAACAAACTAAAAAGGTAGATTTCATTGAATTAAAAAACATACTATATGAAGATGATGATTTTATATTTATAGATTATTATAAAAATCAGAAAGAAGGAATAAAGACTGTAGATATATATGATGAAATTATTGTAAAGCCAAATATATTAAATAAAAATATAAAGATAAGTAGGTGATAAAATGAATACTATTAGAGAAAATATAGAAACTATAAAGTTAAATATAGAAAATGCTAAAGAAACTGTTGGTAGAAAAAGTGATGATATAACACTTATAGCTGTAACAAAAACTGTAGATGTAGATAAAGTTCTAGAGGCTATAGAATGTGGGGTTACAGATGTTGGAGAAAATAAACCTCAAGAATTAGCTCGAAAGTATGAGGTAATTGGTGATAAAGTTAGATGGCATTTAATAGGAAGTCTTCAAACTAATAAGGTTAAATATATAATAGATAAAGTACACATGATACATTCTCTAGATAGAGAAGGTCTATGTGAAGAAATTCAAAAGAGAGCTGAAAAAATAGATAGAGTAATTGATTGTTTAGTTCAAGTAAATATATCTAAAGAAGATTCTAAACATGGATTAGATGAAGAAGATGTTATAGACTTTATAAAAAATATTTCAAGTAAATACAATAATATAAATGTAAAAGGACTTATGACAATGGCTCCATTTACTGATGATGAAGATAAGATAAGAATAGTATTTAAAAAACTAAAGAATTTATCACTAAAAATAGAAGGTTTAAATATACCTAAAGTATCTATGAACTATTTATCTATGGGAATGAGCAATGATTATAAAATAGCAATAGAAGAAGGATCTACTATTGTTAGAGTAGGAACATCAATATTTGGTGAACGAAATTATAATAAATAATAAGTTAAATAATAAACTAAAGAATAAATAATGAGGAGGAAGTTAATAATGGCAGATGGAATATTCAATAAGTTTAAAAATTGGATAACAGAAGAAGAAGAGGAAGAGTTTGATGCACCTGAAGATGAATTAGATCAAGAAGAGGAAGAATTAGATCAATTTACATCTATATCAAATACTAAAACAGCTAAAATAGTTAACTTACACACATCAAGTCCAATGAAAGTTGTTATAGTAGAGCCTAAAAAATATGAAGAGGTTACTACAATAGCAGATCATCTTAAACAAAAAAAAGCTGTTATAGTTAATTTAGAAAATTTAAATGATCCAAGTATTCGTAAATCAATATTTGAATTTATGAATGGAGCAGTATATGTTCTAGATGGTGGGATACAAAAGGTTTCTAAAGGTATTTTTATTTTAGCACCTAATAATGTGGATATTGACTCTAGTATAAAAAAAGAGTTAGAAAGTAAAACTCTTTTCCCTTGGCAAAGTAAATAAATTTTATTTTAATAAGAAAGGGTGAAAACATRGGTACAAKTGGCAAAGTAAATAAATTTTATTTTAATAAGAAAGGGTGAAAACATGGGTACAAGTACAATAGGAATATCGCTATATTATTTATTTGATATATTGTCATGGATTATAGTTATAAAAAGCTTTATGACATGGCTACCAAATGGTGGAGGTAAATTCTATGATGTTTTATCAACGATAACAGAACCTATAGAAGCACCAATAAGATCAGTAATGGATAAGTATACAAGTGGTCCAGTTGATTTTTCACCTATGGTAACTATACTTGCACTTATATTATTAAAAAATATAGCACTAACAATATTTATTTAAGGTAGTTATTAATGGATAAAATAAAACTTACTAATCATATAAAAGACATAGAGTTAAAAAATAAGATGTTTAAAGTAATAGATAAAATTAATAGTTGCTTAAAACATTATGAAGTAAAATGTACTGATTTTTTAAATCCTTACGAAGTAAAAAATGCAATAGGCATTTTAAACTCATTTGATGATATAAAATATAGTGTGGATGGTGGTTATGATGACGCCGAACGAAAAGTCATATTTATATACCCATACTATATGGAATACGAGGATATAGAAAATAAATTAGAAATAGTTCAAATTGAAGGTAACTTTAAGTTTAAAGAAATATCCCATAAGGATTATTTAGGAGCAATACTTAATTTAGGTATAGTTAGAGAAAAGATAGGCGATATAATAATACATGATAATTTTTGCCAAGTTATGGTGATGAATGGTATTTATGATTTTTTAAATATAAACTTAAATAAAGTATCTAGAAATAAAGTTACTGTAAAGAAAATATCTAAAGAAAATATTATTCCGACTTTACCAACTTATAAAGAACTATCTTTTACAGTATCATCACAAAGATTAGATTGTATAGTCAGTGGTTTATATAATATATCAAGGCAAGATAGTTTAAAATATATAAATGGTGAAAGAGTTTTTGTAAACTATGAAAAGATAACTTCACCATCAAAAGAAATATATGAGAACTCATTGATATCAGTAAGGGGTAAAGGTAGATCAATAGTTGTTAGTATAGGAGATATTACTAAAAAAGGCAGAATAAAAGTTCAAGCGAAGTTAATAATATAGGAGGGAAATATATGATAGCTCCAATTGAAATAGAAAATAAAGAATTTAAAAAAGGCTTAAGAGGATATAGAGAAGATGAAGTAGATGAATTTCTAGACTTAGTAAAAGAAGACTACGAACAATTATATAGAGAAAATGCAGATTTAAAAGAAAAAATAAAGTTATATCAAGAGCAAATTAATAAATATGAAAATATAGAAGAAACATTAAATGCTACTTTGATAACTGCTCAAAGAGCGGCAGAAGATACTTGTAGTGCAGCTAACAAAAAATCTAAAATTATAGTTGAAGAAGCAGATTTAAAAGCAAGACAAATTATAGAACAAGCTAACAATGAAGTTATAGAAATAAGAAGAGAATATCATTCAATGGTTAAAGAATTTAAGGTATTTAGAAATAAATTCAAATCATTATTAGAAGATGAAATAAAGAGTATAGATGAAATATTCTATAAAATAGACGAAGACCATAGTGGATTTGATAATACTATAATGTATAATTTTGAAAATGAAGCTGCAGTTTCGAGTTTAGATTAAAAGATTACTTAAAAAACATTGACTAATAAGAAAAATTATTATAAAATTTTTTATTATAAAATAAAATACTATTTGAAAAGCAATGACGGAGACAGTAGGCTTTACATAATTTTACAGAGAGTTGGCATTTGCTGAAAGCCAATAAATTTATAAAGTTGAACATCACTCCTAAGCTGCAGGCTGAAAGACATATGTTTATTAAGCTGTGCCGGTTAGTGCCGTTAAATTAAACTATAGAGTGTAATATATATTAAATTTAATATATATTAAATTAGGGTGGTAACGCGATTAATACTCGTCCCTTTATTTAGGGACGAGTTTTTTTATATGTAAAAATAGTATTATTTATAAAACTATCTTGTTTAAGTTTACTAAGATTAGATAAAAATTATAAATATAATTTAGAAAGGGTGATTTTATGGCTAAATTTAAGTCATTAGTAGATAGTTCTGTAAAACAAGCAGAAGCAGAAGTTTCTCAGTATTGGAATGATATAAACATACTTGAGAAAACTTTAGAAAAAGGACAAAATGATCCGAGTTTTGTATTCTATGAAGGACCTCCAACAGCAAATGGAAACCCAGGAATACACCACGTTATAGCTAGAACTTTAAAGGACTCTGTTTGTAGATATAAAACTATGAATGGATATCAAGTTAAAAGAAAAGCTGGATGGGATACTCATGGTTTACCAGTAGAAATACAAGTAGAAAAGGAATTAGGATTATCAGATAAGCAACAAATAGAAGCTTATGGACTAGATAAATTCAATGAGAAATGTAGAGCTTCAGTATTCTCTTTTGAAAAGCAATGGAGAGAAATGACTGAAAGAATGGCTTATGAAATAGATTTAGATAACCCATATATAACTCTAGATAATAACTATATAGAGTCAGTATGGTGGATATTAGATAAGTTCAATAAAGAAGGATATATATATGAAGGTCATAAAATACTTCCTTACTGCCCAAGATGTGGGACAGGTTTAGCATCACACGAAGTTGCTCAAGGATACAAGGAAGTTAAAAATAATACAGTAATAGCTAAATTCAAGAGAGTTGATGCAAATGAATATTTCTTAGCATGGACAACTACTCCTTGGACATTACCATCAAACGTTGCATTAACAGTAGGACCAGAAGTTGACTATGTAAAGGTTAAGCAAAATGATGAAGTATACTATGTTGCTAAAGCATTAGCTAACAAAGTATTAGGTGAAGATTATGAAGTATTAGCACAAATGAAAGGTAAAGATTTAGAACACGTTCAGTACGAGCAATTAATGCCTTTCGTTCAAACTGATGAAAAAGCATTCTATGTAACTTGTGGTGATTATGTTACAACTGAAGATGGTACAGGTATAGTTCATACTGCACCAGCATTCGGTGAAGACGACTACAACTTAGGTAGAAAATACAACTTACCAGTTTTACAACCAGTTGATGAAAGTGGTAAATTTACAACAACTCCATGGGAAGGTAAATTCGTTATGGAGGAAGGTGTAGATGTTGAAATAATAAAATGGTTAGCTCACGAAAATAAATTATTCTCTAAAGAAAAGGTAGCTCATAACTACCCACACTGTTGGAGATGTCAAACTCCACTTGTATACTATGCTAAGCCAAGCTGGTATATAGAAATGACTAGATTAAAAGACCAATTAATAGCTAACAATAATACTGTTGAATGGTATCCAAACTTCGTTGGTGAAGGTAGATTTGGTAACTGGTTAGAAAACTTAAATGACTGGGCAATATCTAGAAGTAGATATTGGGGAACTCCACTTAATATATGGAAGTGTGAATGTGGTCATAAGCAATCAGTTGGTTCAAGAGCTGAATTAGCTGAAAAAGCTATAGAAGATGTAAATCCAGAAACAGTAGAACTTCACAGACCATATGTTGATGATATACATTTAAAATGTGATTGCTGCGGAGAGCCGATGACAAGAGTAACAGAAGTTATAGACTGTTGGTTTGATAGTGGATCTATGCCATTTGCACAACATCACTATCCATTTGAAAATAAAGAAAACTTCGAAGAACTATTCCCAGCAGATTTCATCTGTGAAGGTATAGACCAAACTAGAGGATGGTTCTACTCATTACTTGCTATATCTACATTCGTTATGGGTAAAGCTCCATATAAGAGAGTTTTAGTTAACGACCTTGTACTTGATAAAGAAGGTAAGAAAATGAGTAAGTCTAGAGGAAATACTGTTAATCCATTTGAATTATTTGACCAATATGGAGCAGATGCTTTAAGATGGTACTTATTATACGTATCTCCACCATGGACTCCAACAAGATTTGACGTAGATGGATTAAAAGAAGTTCAAAGTAAGTTCTTAGGAACTATGAAAAATGTATATAACTTCTTCACATTATATGCAAATACAGATGAAGTAAATCCAAAAGATTTCTTTGTTGATTACAAAAATAGACCTGAATTAGATCAATGGATATTATCTAAGTTCAATAACTTAAAGAAAGAAGTTGAAGAAAACTTAGAAATATTTGAATTAAATAAAACTGTAAGAATGGTACAAGATTTCATAAATGAAGATTTATCTAACTGGTACATCAGACGTTCAAGAAGAAGATTCTGGGCAACTGAATTGACAGAAGATAAGAAATCAGTATACAACACAACTTATGAAATATTAACAGAGCTTTGTGGACTTATAGCTCCATTTGCTCCTTATATATCAGAAGAAATATACAGAAACTTAACTGGTGAAGTATCAGTACACTTAAGTGCTTATCCAAAGGCTAACTTAGAATTAATAAATCCACAATTAGAAGAAAAAATGGATTTAGTTAAAAACTTAGTTACTTTAGGTAGAGCATCAAGAGAAGCTACAAGAATAAAAGTACGTCAACCAATACAAAAAGTATTAGTAGATGGAAAGTTTGAAAATACTATAAGTGATGTAGTTGACTTAATAAAAGAAGAACTTAACGTTAAAGAAGTTGTATTTGCTAAAGATTTAGGTGAATACATGAACTTTAGCTTAAAGCCAAACTTCAAAGTGTTAGGACCAGTATTAGGTGCTAAAATGAAGTTCTTTGCAGGAGCTCTTAATAAGTTAAATCCAAATGAAGTTGTACCTAAGTTAGAAGCTGGAGAAACTTTCACAGTTGAAATAGATGGTGAAAACTTTGAATTTAATAAAGAGCACGTATTAGTAAATATATCTGCTAAAGAAGGATTCAATGTATCTATGGAAAATAACTTATTCGTTATATTAGATACAACATTAACTACAGAGTTAATAGAAGAAGGGTATGCAAGAGAATTCATATCTAAGATACAACAAATAAGAAAAGCAAGTAACTTTGATGTATTAGATAATATAGACATAGATTTCTGTGGTGATGATGAAATAGCTCAAGCTGTAGAAAACTTTAAAGATTATATAAAATCAGAAACTTTAGCTTTAGAAATAAATAGAGTAAATGATGAATCTTTAGAAAAACATAATTTAAATGATCATATGACTGGTATAAAAGTTACTAGAAAATAATTTGATGAAACTCCTTATGGTATTTCCATAAGGAGTTTTATTTTTTAGTTAATAAATTAA
>NZ_CP048741.1:1938732-1940855 GCF_018336475.1 Romboutsia sp. 13368 | reverse complement strand
TATTTATATGGGATAGTTGACAAATTTTACTTTGCAACATAATATAAATATTATAAATTAATAATTAAATCCTATGACAAGGATTAGTAGCTAAACAAACTTTATTACAGAGAGCTAAGAGTGGTGAGAGCTTAGCAAAAAGAATTTAGTGAATGGACCTTTGAGGAGCTAGGTGAAATAGATTACTAAATTAGCCAAAACGTGACTGCACGTTACAGCAGAAGTAGTGATATACTTTTTTAGTATATAATTTAGGTGGTACCGCGGAAAATTAGTCGCCCTATTCTTTTGAATAGGGTGTTTTTTATGCGACAAAAAATAATATGCAAAACTAAGGAGGACATTATGAATAGAATAGGTATAATAGGAGCAATGGATGAAGAAGTAGATATATTAGTTGAGCTTATGGATATAAAAGAAACTATAGAAAAAGCAAGCTTAAAATTCTACAAAGGAACATTAGAAGGAAAAGATATAGTATTAGTAAGATGTGGTATAGGTAAAGTAAACTCTGCACTTTGCGCACAAATATTAATAAGTGAATTTGATGTAGATGCAGTAGTTAATACTGGGGTTGCAGGTGCACTTTATTCAGAATTAGATGTTCAAGATATAGTAATATCAACTGATGCTATACAATATGATGTAGATACAACTGCATTTGGTGACCCAAAAGGAACAATACCAAGAATGGAAAGTTCTGTATTCGTTGCAGATGAAAGACTTATAAATGCAGCGTATGAATCATCAGTAAAAGAATCAAAATCTAATAGGGTGTTTAAAGGAAGAGTAGCTACAGGAGATATATTTATAAGCTCTAAAGAACTAAAAGATGAGTTAGTAAATGATTTTAATGCTTACTGTGGAGAAATGGAAGGTGGAGCAATAGCTCACGTTTGTACTTTAAATAAAGTTCCATTTGTAATAATAAGAGCAATGTCAGATAAAGCTGATGGAAGTGCAGAAGTTACTTATGATGAGTTTGTAAAAGTTGCAGCTCATAACTCTAAAGATATAGTTTTAAATATGTTAAAAGCATTATAGGGGGAAGTTAAATGAGTGAAAAGAAAATAATTTTCAGTGGTGCTCAACCATCTGGAAAAATGACTTTAGGAAATTACCTAGGGGCTATACAAAACTGGACTAAACTTCAAGATGAGTATGATTGTTTTTACAGTGTTGTTGATTTACATGCAATAACAGTACCACAAGAAGCTAAAAATTTAAGAGCAAATACTATGCAATTATTAGCTCAATACTTAGCTTGTGGATTAGACCCAGAAAAAAATACGATATTTATACAATCACATGTAAGTGCACATGCAGAGCTTATGTGGATATTAAATACAATGACTTATATGGGTGAGTTAAGTAGAATGACTCAATTTAAAGATAAATCACAAAAAAGTGAAGCAAACTTAAATGCAGGGTTATTTACTTATCCAGTACTTATGGCAGCAGATATACTTTTATATCAAACTGATTTAGTGCCAGTAGGAGAAGACCAAAAGCAACATTTAGAACTAGCTAGAGATTTAGCAGCTAGATTTAATAATAGATATTCACCTACATTTAAAATACCAGAACCATATATACCAAAAGAAGTAGGTAGAGTAATGAGTTTACAAGAACCTACTAAAAAAATGAGTAAGTCTGATGAAAATGAAAATGCATTTATACTTTTAGCAGATGATGCAGATACTATAAGAAGAAAAATAAAAAGAAGTGTTACAGATTCATTAGGAGTTATAAGCTACAATGATGATCAACCAGGAATAAAGAACTTATTAGAGATATATTCTAAATTAGGTAATAAATCTATAGAAGAATTAGTAGCTATGTATGAAGGCAAAGGATATGGAATATTCAAAGAAGATGTAGCAGAAGTTATAGTAGAGAGCTTAAGACCTATAAGAGAGCAGTATAATGACCTTTTAAATAATAAAGATTATTTAGAAAAAGTATATGCTATAGGTGCAGATAAGGCAGAAAGACAAGCTAGAAAAACTTTAAGAAAAGTTTATAAGAAAGTTGGATTAATAGAAAGAAAATTCTTATAAAATAAATGATAAAAAAGAGTTGAAATAATAATTCAACTCTTTTTTTATTTCRAATAAAAAGTT
>NZ_CP048741.1:1931258-1938718 GCF_018336475.1 Romboutsia sp. 13368 | reverse complement strand
CACATAATATTCATGTATTATCTTTTTATAAAAAGGAAGTGAGGAATATTAAGTATAAAGAAGATAAAGAAGATAATGATATAGAAAATCAGAATACTATAAATATGAAAAATCTTGATAAATTTATGAATGAACTAAATTTATGTGAAATGACAACGGAAGATTTAGGTCTTATAAGAAGATACTTAGAAAGATTAATTTTAATAATTGAGAGAAGTAGAATTAGGGATTATATGATGTTAACAGATAGTAAAAGAAGGTTATTTTTAATAAATTTTGTAGCTGGATTAGGGAAGGGATTTGGTCAAGCAATAGGTTTCACGCTATTAGCTGGATTAGTACTTTATTTATTAAGTACATGGGTAGATTTACCTGTAATAGGAGAATTCATAGCAAAACTTATGAATATAGTAGATGAATATAGAAAGGGTAGATAAATATGAATATAAATAAATATAAAGAAAAACTTTTAAAAGAAAAAGAAAATTTAACTGGTCTAATAAGTGAAATGAGAGATAACACTCTTTTTGGAAATACTACAAATCATACTAGCGAAAGATATACTTCGGGAGAATTATCAAGCTATGATAATCATCCAGCAGATATGGGAACAGAGGTATATATGCAAAATATGCAAAATAGTCTAACTAATCATGAGGAAGGAAGATTAAATAATATTGAAGATGCGTTATATAAAATAGAGAATGGTACTTATGGTATATGTGATGTTTGCCATAATAAGATAGATGAAGATAGGTTAGATATATTACCTGAAACTAATCTATGTTCACATTGTGCTAAAAATCAACCCGATTTACATTTGACAAGTAAAGAAGAAAATCAAAATTTAATAAATTCATGGCACCTGTTTTATGATGATGAAACAGCTATAGAATTAAATGGAATGAATAAAATGCCTAATGATGAATCAGATAGAGATTAGTCTTAAGAAAAGAGGTATGTGTTATGAAAAAAGTAGTCATTCAAATTTGTTTAGCTTTACTTTTAATTATAGGAGTATATATTTATAAATATAATGAAGATAGAGGTTTAGAAACTCTAAGTGTAAGCAACGATATAATGAATGATTATGAGGATATAATAATAAAACATGGAAATTATGATGAAAAAATAATTGCGTTAACTTTTGATGATGGGCCAGATAAGGATTTTACACCACAGGTTTTAGACATTTTAAAGAAAAATGATATAAGGGCAACATTCTTTGTAGTAGGAGAAAATGTAGGGTGGAATCCAGAAATTTTAAAAAGAGAGTATGAAGAAGGACATGAAATAGGAAATCATACATTTACTCACATAAATGTTTCTAAAAGAAAATATGAAGATATATATAAAGAGATAAATGATACACAACAAGCTGTAAAAAAAGTTATAGGCGAAGAGCCAACACTGTTTAGACCACCTTATAGAGCAATAAGTAAAGATATGTGTAATATAATAAAACAAAAAGATATGAATATTATTCTATGGTCTAATTTAGATCCTAGAGATTGGTCAAACCCAGGTGTTAGTTATATAGTAGATACTATAACATCTAAAGTTCAAAATGGAACAATAATACTTTTACATGATTATAATAATTTAAGAAATGAAAGGTCTCAAACTATACAGGCATTAGAGATAGTTATACCTAAGTTAAAAGAAATGGGATATAAATTTGTTACAGTATCAGAACTTATAGAACATATGGACAAAGAGCAACCAATTCAAAAATAATAATATAAGCTTCCAATTAGGAAGCTTTTTTTTGTATAATATATAATATATAACTAGTTGGGAGGAAAATATATTGATATATGAATTAATCGTACTATTATTAATAGGTATAGATCAAGTATCAAAGATATTAGCATTAAAATATTTAAAAAATATAGGAAGCATACCAATAATACAAGATATGTTTCATCTTACATATGTAGAAAATAGAGGTGCAGCATTTGGAATGCTTCAAAATAATCAAATAATATTTATAATAGTTGCACTTTTAGCTTCTATATACGGATTATATTATTTACATACGAAAAAAGTAAATACACTTGGAAAAGTTTCTATATTACTTATAATATCTGGCGCATTAGGTAATCTAATAGATAGAGTAAGATTAGGTTTTGTAGTTGATTATTTTGATTTTAGGATAATATGGGAATATGTATTTAATATAGCTGATATATTTGTAGTATTAGGTACAATACTTTTATGCATATATATATTATTTTATGATGACAATAAAGAAAATCAGAAGTAGGTGTAAAAATGGACGAAATAAAAGAATTTTTAGTAATAGATGAAGAAGAAGGCGATAGATTAGATGTATATCTTTCACAACAGTTAGGAGATATGTCTAGAAGTTATATACAAAAAATAATAAAAGATAAAAAAGTAGCTGTTAATAATAAAATAGAAAAAGCTAAGTATATAGTAAAAGAAGATGATAAAATAACTATTGAAATACCAGAACCAAAATTATTAGAGGTTACTCCACAAGATATACCTATAGATATAGTATATGAAGATGATGATGTGCTTATTGTAAATAAACCTCAAGATATGGTTGTTCACCCTGCGCCAGGAAATTATGAAGGTACATTAGTAAATGCAATTTTATATCATTGTAAAGATAACTTATCATCTATAAATGGAGTTATAAGACCAGGTATAGTTCATAGAATTGATAAGGATACATCAGGACTTTTAATGATAGCTAAAAATAACAATTCACATAATAGTTTGGCAGAACAGTTAAAAGATCATTCAATTACAAGAGAGTATCAATTTATATGTCATGGTGTTGTAAAAGAAGATAAAATAACTGTTAATAAACCAATAGGAAGAAATCCTAAGGATAGATTAAAGATGGCTGTTGTAAAAGAAGGAAAAAATGCAGTAACTCACTTTGAAGTTATTCAAAGATATGAAAACTTTACACATATGAAAGCTAGACTTGAAACAGGAAGAACTCACCAAATTAGAGTTCATGCACTTTCAATAAATCATCCACTTTTAGGAGATGAAGTGTATGGACCTAAAAATAATAAATTTAAGCTAAAAGGACAAACTTTACATGCTAAAAAACTAGGATTTATACATCCTTCAACTAAAGAGTATGTAGAATTTGATTCAGAATTACCAAAATATTTCAAAGATATATTAAATAAACTGAAATAATACTTGAAATATATAATAGATAAATATATAATGATTATAATAAACGTATACCTTTAAATGATACAGAGATATCATAAGGCAAGAAGAATACTATAATTGTATTTTTATTAAGCATGTTTGTATATACAGCTTCTTGTCTTATGATGAGAAGCTTTTTAAATTTTACTCAAATTACTAGGAGGTCACAAATGAAAGAAAAGGCCCAATTAATGGATGAAAAAGCAATTGGTAGAGCTATAACAAGAATAAGTCATGAAATAATAGAAAGAAACAAAGGTATAGAAGATGTTGTTCTAGTAGGAGTAAAGACTAGAGGTGTTCCTATAGCAAATAGGATAAGTAAAAAAATAGAACAAATAGAAGGAAGTAAAATAAATACAGGACAAATAGATATAACTTTATATAGAGATGATTTAAAAGAAGTAAATGTAGATCCAGTTATAAACGGTTCTAATATAGATTTTAATATAAATGATAAAATAGTTATATTAGTTGATGATGTTTTGTATACAGGAAGAACAGTTAGAAGTGCATTAGATGCAGTTATAGATATAGGTAGACCTAAAGCTATACAACTTGCAGTTTTAGTTGATAGAGGTCATAGAGAATTACCTATAAGAGCTGATTATGTAGGAAAAAATGTACCAACATCAAAAGATGAAATAATATCAGTAAAATTATCAGAAATTGATGATCAAGATTCAGTAACAATAAACGAATAAAAGCATAAATTTATATAAATAAATATTGCCTTTTAATTCAGTACAGAGATGCTGAAAAAGGGAGAAGAAATTCTCCCTAAAAAATTATGGGAGGTTTTTATGAAAAAAACAGTATTATCATTACAACATTTATTAGCAATGTTTGGAGCTACAGTATTAGTTCCAATATTAACAGGATTTAACCCTTCAGTTGCAATCTTTTGTGCAGGGATAGGAACACTAATATTCCACTTATGTACAGGAGGTAAAGTACCAGTATTTTTAGGTTCAAGTTTTGCATTTATACCATTAATCTTAGCAGTAAAAGAAGCTTTTAATGGAGATTTAGCTTACGCTCAAGGTGGTATAATGGTTGCAGGTCTAATTTATGTAATGTTATCATTTGTAATAAAATTTGTAGGTGTAGAAAAAATAAAAAAATATTTTCCACCTCAAGTAACAGGAGCAATGATAGCAGTCATAGGTCTTAATTTATTACCAACAGCATTTGATATGGCATCAAATAATATAATAATAGCAGGAATAACRTTAGCTATAGCACTTATTATAAATACTTTCGCTAAAGGATTTATAAAACAATTAGGAATATTAATAGCAGTTATAATCGGATATGTATTAAGTTTAGTATTAGGATTAGTTGATATATCAACTATAGCTCAAGCAAGTTTATTTGAAATACCAAAGTTTACATTACCAAAGTTTAGTGTAGAAGCTATAGTTATAATAGCACCAGTTGTTTTAGCAGTTTTCATGGAACATATAGGAGATATGACTACAAATGGTGCAGTAGTAGGTAAAAACTTCTTAGAAAACCCAGGTTTAAATAAAACTTTACTTGGAGATGGTTTAGCTACAATAGTAGCAGGATTTTTAGGTGGACCAGCAAATACTACTTATGGAGAAAATACAGCAGTACTTGCACTAACTAAAAATTATGATCCATCATTACTTAGAAGAACAGCTGTATTTGCAATAGTTTTATCTTGTATAGGAAAGTTTGGAGGATTTTTACAGAGTATACCAACAGCTGTTATGGGAGGAATAAGTATATTATTATTCTCTATGATAACTTTAGTTGGGGTTAAGACTGTAAAAGATAGTGAGTGTGTAAAGGACAAAAAAAATATAATTGTAATAGCAACAATAATGATAATAGGTTTAGGAACTACTTATTTAAGCAATAAAGGGATAGTTATAGGTATACCAGTTACACAAGATGTAACAATAACAGGACTTAGTTTAGCTGCCATAGTAGGTATAATATTAAATATATTATTAAATAATACAAATAAGGATAGAAAAGAAGATAAAAAATTAGTTAATTCTAAAATAACAACTGCGTAAGATAAATTTAAATACCTAGATATAAGGTTAATTGATACCTATATCTAGGTATTTTTATTAAAAAAAATATAATAAAATTACATTAGTAGATACTTTAAAAAATAAAATATAAAATAATAAAAAAAGTTCACAAAACATCGTAAAGAGAAAGACAATGAAGATTAAAAAATATCAGAAAACAACTTATTACCAGAAGATGTAATGGATTATGCTAATAAAGAAGCTGAAAAGATAAAAAATGGTGAAATAAAAATACCTAGAACTGAAGAAGAATATAATAAACTTGTTAAATAGATAAAAAATAGCTAATCTAATTAGATTAGCTATTTTTTTATATACTTTCTGATTTGATTTTTAATTTAGCTACTAACTCTTCTGTTGGAGTTACATAGATAGTGTGATTAGTTTCATAAATAACCATTCCAGGTTTTGCACCATTAGGTTTCTTTATATTTTTCTTTTTGGTATAATCAACTGGAACTTGAGATGATAGTTTAGACTTACTAAAGTATGCAGCAAGCATTGCACCCTCAAATATAGTTTCATCAGAAACTTCTTTTCCTTCTGTTTTTATAATAACGTGAGAGCCAGGTATATTTTTAGTATGCATCCAAATATCATCATTAGAGGCTACTTTTAATGTCAGATGATCATTTTGTTTATTATTTTTTCCAACTAAAATTTTAAATCCATCTGAACTTATAAACTCATGTGGTTTAGTAGTAAGTTTAATTTCTTTTTTACTATTAACCTTACCTCTTAAGTATCCTACTTTTGTAAGTTCTTCTCTTATATCCATTAGCTCAGCTATATTTTCACAGTTTTCTATGCTAAGAAGAATATTTTCTAAGTAGTTTACTTCTTCTTTAGTAATTTCCATTTGAGATGTAATTTCTTTTTTTGCAGTTTTCATTTTATTATACTTTTTAAAGTATTTTTGTGCATTTTCAGAAGGTGTAAGATTCTTATTTAAAGATATTTTTATGTTTTTGTATTCAGGGTCATAAAAATTAGGAACCTCGACACTTTCCATACCTTTTTCTATCATATATATGTATGATGTAATTAGCTCACCTTTAACTTTATATATGTCTGCATTTTCGGAATCTATTAATTCTTTTTCTTGTTTATTTAACTTATTATAAAGTCTATCTAGTTTTATAGAAATACTTTTTCTAAGATCTGAAGAACGTTGGTGTATTCTATCTTTAATATCTTTAGTTGCATAATAGTTTTCTAATATTTTAGACATACTATCATCATTTATAATAGATAAATTACTAAATTGACTTAAGTTTATACAACTAAAATCTAAAACTTTATCAATAGATTCATCTATAACCATACTAGGGTTATAAGTATTATTTTTTATATCTTCAAATAAGTTATTGAATTCTTTGTAAACTTCATTTATATCATTAGAAGATATTTCATTAATTAAAGTATTTTCATTGACATTAGCTCTAAAGCATATTTCTTTTGCTATTACAGGGCTAATCCCTAAGAATTTAGAATATATACCTTTAAAAATAGAACCATCAAAAGAACTTAATGTATCTGTAAATAAATTAATATCTATATTATCTATAGGATTTAATTTATCTTGGGCAGGTGGTAAGATATATGTTTGACCAGGTAATATTTGACGTACTCTACTTACACTAGGTGGAATTCTTTTTGCAGAATCTATGATTTTATTATCAAGTGAATGTGTAAGTATTATATTACTGTGTCTTCCCATTATTTCTATTATAATATCTTTAGTTGTTTTTTCTTTTAACTCATCTAAAGACTCAACACTAATTTTTATTATTCTTTCAAAACCTACTTGAGATACACTTACTATATTTCCACCCTGAATATACTTTCTAAATAACATACAAAACATAGGAGCATTAATAGGATTTTCTTTTTTATAGTTGTTTGCTAAGTAAACTCTAGGATTAGAAGCACTACAACTTAAAACTAATTTAAAATTTTCTTTATTATTTCTTATATGTAAAACAACTTCATCATTTTCAGGTTGATATACTTTATCTATTTTACCACCCAAAAGCTTGTTATTTAATTCATCTACTATAGAATGTATAACTAAACCATCTAAAGCCATAATATTTCTCCCTTCTATATAAACTTTTGATAAATTAATTATTACACAATATGCATATATTGTGAATAGGAGGATTTAATTATATATTTATAATTTCC
>NZ_CP048741.1:1916406-1931222 GCF_018336475.1 Romboutsia sp. 13368 | reverse complement strand
AATTTAAATTTACGGGGGAGGYTTAATTATGAAATTTTGGAAGTTACATGGAATAGGCAATGATTTCGTAGCTATAGATGGAAGGTTTGATAATAAGGATGCATCAGATTACTCTGATTATGCAAAAAATGTTTGTCATAGAAGATTTTCTGTAGGAGCAGATGGTTTACTTGTAGTAAAAAATTCTGATAATAGTGATATAGAAATGGTTTATTATAATGCAGATGGAAGTAGAGCTGCTATGTGTGGAAACGGATTAAGATGTTTTGTTAAGTTCGTTTATGATAATAATATAGTWAGAAAAGAAGAGTTTAGTGTTAATACATTAGATGGAATTAAAAAAGTAAAAATAAATCTTAAAGGTGAAGAAATAGATACTATAAAAGTTAATATGGGAAACGGAAGTTTCTTGTGTGAAGATATTCCTGCTATATCTAATGAAAAAATATTTATAGGTGAAAATATAGAGATATTAGATAGAATTTTTGAAGTAAACGCTATGCTTATGGGAGTTCCTCATGCTGTTATATTAGTTGATGATATAAGTTTAGAGGAAATATGTAAATATGGGCCTTTATTAGAAAAAAATAAAATTTTCCCAAAAGGAACTAATGTAAATTTTGTTAAAATAGAAGATAATAATAACATTATAGTTAACACATGGGAAAGAGGATGTGGATATACATTAGGATGTGGAACTGGAATGACAGCATCTGCAATAATATGTAATTATTTAGGAAAAGTAAATAAAAGTGTAAATGCAAAGTCTGAAGGTGGATGTGTAAAAATAGACATAGAAGATTTTGTATATATGACAGGTCCTGCTGTTAAAATATGTGAAGGAACTTTGGAGGTATAGTAAATGGCAATAAGTATGACAGGATTTGGAAGAGGAGAATATAAAGATGATAACTATCAATTTATAGTTGAATGTAAGACTATAAATCATAAGTATGCAGATATAAATATTCGTCTTCCAAGAAAATTATCATTTTTAGAAGATAAGGCAAGAATATTAATAAAAGACTATGTAAAAAGAGGTAGAGTAGATTTATATATAAAGCTTGACTTACTAGGGAGTGAAGATGTAAACTTAAAATTTGATGAAGAGTTAGCAACTCAATATGTATCTATATTAAAGCAAATAAAAGATAAGTTTGATTTAGTAGATGACATAAGTGTAATGAATATTGCAAAGTTTCCAGATGTTATAAAAACTGAAGAAAAAGAAGATGATGAAGATAAATTATGGTCAATGTTAAAAATAGCTTTAGAAAATGCTTTACTTAAGTTAAAAGAAATGAGAAGTGAAGAAGGTAAAAAGTTAGCAGAGGATATACAAAATAGATGTGATCTTCTTAAAAATTATATTGAAGAGATTGAAAAATACTCATATAATGTTGTTATTGACTATAAAGAAAAGTTAAAAAATAGAATTAGTGATATGTTAGAAGATCCTAGCATGATAGATGAAAATAGATTAGCTCAAGAGGTAGCAATATACGCTGATAAGAGCAGCATAACTGAAGAAATAGTAAGATTTAAAAGTCATATAGAGCAATTAAAAAATACTGTTATAAAAAATGAATCTATAGGAAGAAAAATAGATTTCTTAATTCAAGAAATGAATAGAGAAACAAATACTATAGGTTCAAAATCTTCTGACTTAAATATAACTAATTTAGTTGTAGAAATTAAAAGTGAGTTAGAAAAAATAAGAGAACAAATACAAAATATAGAATAATTATAAATTATTAATATATAYTTAAGACATAATTATATAACAAAATAGAAAGGAAGATATTAATGCTTGATAGAAAAGGTCTATTGTTAGTTGTATCAGGTCCATCAGGAGCTGGAAAAGGTACGATATGCAAAGCTTTATTAAACAAAAATGATGAGATAAAATTATCAGTGTCAGCTACAACAAGAAAACCAAGAAATGGAGAAGTTCATGGTGTTAATTACTTCTTTATAGAAAAAGAAGAATTTACTAAGATGATAGAAAATGGTGAATTTTTAGAGTATGCTCAAATATACGATAATTTCTATGGAACTCCAAAATCAGCTATAATAGAATGCTTAGAAAAAGGGCAAGATGTTATACTAGAAATAGAAATGCAAGGAGCAAGACAAATAAAAGAAGTTTATCCTGAAGGAGTATTTATATTTGTACTTCCACCATCATTAGAAGAATTAAAGAGTAGAATAGTAGGCAGAGGAACAGAAACTCAAGAAGAAATAGAAAAGAGATTTAGCTGTGCCTTTGAAGAGATAAACCAAATAGTTAATTATGATTACTTTATAATTAATGAAGAGATAGAAAAATCAGTTAATGATGTAGAAGCAATAATATCTGCTGAAAAAAATAAAGTTACTAGATACAAAAACAACATAATAGATAAATTTAAGGAGGAACTATAAAATGTTAAAACCATCAATAAATGAAGTATTAGATAAGATAGACAACAGATACTATTTAGTTGGAACTGTTGCAAAGAGAGCAAGAGAAATAATAGACGGTGCAGAAACTTATGTTACAACTAAAAATAGAGATAATAATAAACCAGTAACTATAGCTACTCAAGAAGTTGCTGATGATAAAATAACTTACAGAATATTAACTCAAGAAGAGATAGATAGAAAAGAAGAAGTTACGATAGAAGAACATATTACTGAAGAGGAGTAATTTATATGCTAAAGGATAAAACTGTTGTAATAGGAGTAAGTGGTGGTATAGCCGTATACAAGACTTTAGATGTTATTAGTAGGCTAAGAAAACTTGGTATAAATGTAAATGTAATAATGACAAAGAGTGCAACAGAATTTGTAACACCATTATCATTTCAATCATTAAGCCAAAATTATGTAGTTTGTGATATGTTTGAAGATCCTAAAACTTGGGATGTAGAACATATATCTTTAGCTAAGAGAGCTGATTTATTTTTAATATCACCAGCTACAGCGAACGTTATAGGTAAAATAGCAAATGGAATAGCAGACGATATGCTTACTACAACAGTTATGGCTACAAAATCTAAGGTATTAATAGCTCCTGCTATGAATACTAACATGTTTGAAAATCCTATAGTACAAAGAAATATAAATACACTAAAAGAGTTAGGATATAATTTTGTTGAACCAGAAAGTGGAAGACTTGCTTGTGGTGATACAGGAAAAGGGAAATTAGCATCTCCAGAAACTATAGTTGAAGAAGTTGTTAAATTACTTTCAAGAGAACAAGATTTAAAAGGTAAAAGTATAGTAGTAACTGCTGGACCTACTGTTGAGAGTATAGACCCAATGAGATACATAACAAATAGGTCTACTGGAAAAATGGGTTACTCAATAGCTAAGGAAGCTATAGAAAGAGGAGCATATGTTACACTTATAACAGGGCCTACAAATTTAACTCCACCACAAAATCTTAAGAAATTAATTAAAATAGAATCTGCTAATGAAATGTATGAAGCTGTTTTAGAAAACTTAAGTGAAAATGATGTAGTTATAAAGAGTGCAGCAGTAGCTGATTATAAACCTAAACATTACTCTAATAAAAAAATAAAGAAATCTAAAGATGATTTATTTATAGAATTAGATAGAAATAAAGATATAGCTCAAGAAATAGGAAAAATAAAAGAAGATAAAATATTAGTAGGGTTTGCAGCTGAAACAAATGACCTTATAGAAAATGCAAGTCTTAAAATTAAAAAGAAAAATTTAGACTTTATAGTAGCTAATGATTTAACTAAAGAAGGTGCAGGTTTTGGTGTTGATACTAATATAGTTAAAATAATAGATAAAGAAGGCAATATTACAGAATATCCTAAAATGAAAAAAGAAGAAGTAGCTAATGTTATTTTAGATAAAATAAAATTGTTACTTAATGTATAAGCATCTATATTAATAGATGCTTATATTTTTACATAATAGGATATAATTTAACTAATATATAAATTGAAATAGAGGTTAAAATATGGAAAAATATGCGAAAGTCATTGTAAGAAGTAATACTTTCCACACTGATAACTTATTTACATATAAGATACCAGAATTTTTAGAAAATCATATATGTATTGGGCATAGAGTTTTAGTTCCATTTGGTAAAGGAAATAAACCTACAGAGGCTTTTGTATTTAAAATATGTGATATTTTAGAGGAAAACATAAAGGTTAAAGAAGTAGTTGATATATTAGATGAAGATCCAATTTTTAAATTAGAAGATTTAGAACTTGTAAATTGGATGAAAAATAGATATTTATGTACGTATATTGATTGTATAAACTTAATATATCCCAAAGGATATAAATTAAATAATTATAAGGTTATAAGCTTAAGCGATGAATTATTAAAATTAGATCAAAATGAATTTGAAGATTTAATACTAAACTTAGATGAAATACAAAGAGATATAATACAAAAAATAGAAAAATCAAAAGGAAGCCTTAAAGTTGAAAAATTAAAAAAAATACCTAATATAAATTATATATTAGATAAAATGAGTAAAAAAAATTTAATACAGTTAAAGTGGGAGTATAAGAATCATAAAAATGAAAAGAATTTGTTCTATATTTCTCTTTTATTAGATTCTTGTGAAATTGATGAGTATATAAAAACAAATAAAATAAGCTTAGGTTCAAAACAAAAAGAAATAATTAGTTTTCTAAAGGAAAATAATAAAGTTGAATTAAATAATTTAATGTCTGTACTTAAGGCGTCGAAGCAAAGTATATTATCATTACAAGATAAAAACTTAATAAAAATTTATGTAGAAGATTACTATAGAAATCCAGAAAGTAGTTATACATTAGAACAAAAAGAAATAAATCTAAATAAAGAGCAACAAATGGCATGTGATAAAGTTATATCAGAAATGTTTGATGAAAATAAGAAACCATATATGATACATGGTGTAACTGGTAGTGGAAAAACTGAAGTATATATGGAAATTATAGATTATGCTTTAAAACAAGGATTAGATAGTATAGTACTAGTTCCTGAAATCGCCTTAACGCCTCAAACTATAACTAGATTTAAAAATAGGTTTGGAGATATAGTTGGTGTATTTCATAGTCAATTATCAGAAGGACAAAAGCATGATGTTTATAAAGCGATTAAATCTGGTAATATAAGAATATTAATAGGGGCAAGATCAGCTTTATTTGCACCGTTTAATAGCTTAGGAGTTATAATAATTGATGAATTTCATGAAACATCTTATAAATCAGAAAAAAATCCAAAGTTTAGTGCAATAGAAGTTGCAAAATTTATTTCAAGTAAAAATAATGTATCTTTAGTATTAGGTTCAGCAACTCCATCTATAGATGAATATTATAAAGCTAAAAATGGAGAATATAATCTTATTGAGATAAAGCAAAGAGCTAATAAAAATCCGCTTCCTAAAATTGAAGTAGTAGATATGAAGGAAGAATTAAATAAAGGTAACAAAAGTATATTTAGTTATAAACTTCAGGAAGAAATAAAAAATACAGTTAAAAATAATAACCAAGTAATATTATTTTTAAATAGAAGAGGATATGCAAGTTTTGTATCTTGTAGAAGTTGTGGATATGTATTCCAATGTGAAAATTGTGATATATCACTTACATATCATAAGGGAAAAAATATAGGAAGATGTCATTATTGTGGCTATGAAAAAGAGATACCTAAAGAATGTCCAGAGTGTAGTAGCACATATGTTAAACCTTTTGGTGTAGGTACACAAAGAATAGAAGAAGAACTTAAAATAATTTTTCCAGAACTTAAGATACTAAGAATGGATAAAGATACAACTTCAAAAAAAGGTTCACTTGAGGAAATATTAAATAAATTTAAAAATAAAGAGGCAGATATATTAATTGGAACACAAATGCTGAGTAAAGGTTTAGATTTTGATAATGTAACTTTAGTTGGAATACTATCTGCAGATATGATATTAAATTTCCCGGACTTTAAAAGTTTTGAAACTACCTTCCAATTAATAACACAAGTTTCAGGTCGTGCAGGACGATCTGATAAAGAAGGTAATGTTATTCTTCAAACTTATGATACAGATCACTATTCAATAAGAAGAGCTATTAATTATGATTTTGAAGGATTTTATGAAGATGAAATAAAAATAAGAAAAGTATTTGGATATGCTCCATTTAATAATATGATAAGTGTAGTTGTAAGTGGAGAAAATGAAAAATTAGTAAAGAAAAATATTCAAAATATGTATGATTCTATTGTATATTTACTAAAAGGTAGAGGAATAAATGATTTTGAATTTATATTAGGTCCAAATCCTTGTTCAATATCTAAGATAAATCAAAACTACAGATGGCAAATATTATTTAAAGATGATAATATTGAAATTAATTTATTAAAGGGTATAATAAAATATATATGTATAACAAAAAGAGATGTTGTGTTTAGCAAAGAGATAAACATATCAATAGACATTAACCCAAATAGCGTATTATAGGAGGAATAAAAAATGGCATTAAGAGAAATAGTTCAAATAGGAGAACCAGTTTTAAGAAAGAAAGCAAAACCTGTTGAGGTAATAGATGAAAAAATAATACAAATATTAGATGATATGGCAGAAACAATGTACAATGCAGATGGAGTAGGTCTTGCTGCACCTCAAGTTGGAATATTAAAAAGAATAGTAGTTATAGATATAGGTGACGGTATAATAGAACTTATAAACCCTGAAATAATAGAAACATCTGGAGAACAAATAGGAGAAGAAGGATGTTTAAGTGTTATAGGAGAATCAGGCGTAGTTAGAAGACCAAATGTTGTAAAAGTAAGAGCTTACAATAGAAAAGGACAATTATTTGAAATAGAAGGAGAAGAGCTTTTAGCTAGAGCATTCTGCCATGAGATAGATCACTTAGAAGGTATATTATACGTTGACAAAGTAGAAAAGTAATAGGAGCTGATAAAATGAGAGTACTATTTATGGGGACACCTGATATAGCTACTGGGTGTTTACAAAAACTAATAGATGAAAAATATGACATAATAGGTGTTGTAACTCAACCTGACAAACCTCAAAATAGAGGTAAAAAGTTAGGTATGCCACCTGTTAAGGAATTAGCTTTAAAATATGATATACCAGTATATCAACCAATTAAAGCTAGGGATGAAGATTTTGTAGAAACATTAAAAAATTTAAATCCAGATATAATAGTAGTAGTGGCATTTGGTCAAATACTTCCAAAGTCAATATTAGATATACCTAAGCTTGGATGTATAAATGTTCACGTTTCATTATTACCTAAATATAGAGGAGCAGCTCCAATAAACTGGGTAATAATAAATGGGGAAGAAAAAACAGGTGTTACGACAATGTATATGGATGAAGGTCTAGATACTGGAGATATGATATTAACAGAAGAATTTGATTTAGATGATGAAATAACAGCAGGAGAGCTTCATGATAAAATGAAGGATATAGGAGCAGATGTTTTAATAGAAACTTTAAAACAAATAGAAAATGGAACTGCACCTAGAATTCCTCAAAATCATGAAGAATTTACATATGCTCCTATGATGAATAAGTCTTTAGGTCAAATAGATTGGTCAAAAAGCGCAAGAGAAATACATAATCTTGTAAGAGGTGTAAATCCATGGCCAAGTGCTTATACTATATATGATGGATTAACTATGAAAGTATGGAAAACGGAAGTTTTAAGCGAAACTAGCGATAAAGAGCCAGGAACTATACTTAAAGTAGATAAAGATGGTATAAGAGTAAGTACTAAAGATAATATAATTTTAGTTAAAGAAATTCAAATGCCAGGTAAGAAAAGAGTACTTGTATCTGAATATATAAAAGGAAATAATATCAACGCTAATATAATATTAGGCTAGGGACATAGAGATGGAAGACATCAAAAAATATTTAATAGCTATAAGTATATTAATATCAATACTAATTTTAGGTGGAGTAATTATAAATATACTTATATCTAGTTTAACTCATATGTTTGGAGTATTAATTAATATATTAGTTATATCTATAATACTACTTATACTTTTTTCTACAGTAGTTACTTATCGTGTTATTAAAGATAAAAAGATAAGTTTAAATTTAATGAAGATAAACTTAAAATTTGTAAGTTTATTATTTAATCCAATAATTTCTATTGCATCAATTATAGGGATACCTAAAAATGATATAAGAAGAGTTTTTGTTAAATTAAATAATAGTTATATATACAGTAATACTTACAATTTTGACATTAAAGATATATTAATACTTATACCTCATTGTATACAAAAGAATAGTTGTAAGTTAAAAGTAACTAATAAAATAGAAAATTGTGTACAATGTGGCTTATGTAATGTAAGCGACTTGGTTAAACTAAAAGAAAAAACAGGAATAAACATAGTTCTAGCTACAGGTGGAACTTTAGCTAGAAAAATGATTATAGAAAATAAACCTAAAGCTGCCATAGCAGTAGCTTGTGAAAGAGACTTAACATCTGGTATTCAAGATATGAATCATATACCAGTATTAGGTGTATTTAACAAAAGACCAAACGGACCATGTATAGATACTTTTATAGACATACATGAAGTTGAAAAGGCAATAAAATTTTTAACTAATAAAAATAAATACTAAGGGAGAGTGTTTTTAATGCCATATTATGGTTACGGTGGCTATGGATACTATGGATTTGATCCAACTATTATGATATTGATTCCAGCCATAATTTTTACTATATATGCTCAATTTAAAGTAAGTTCTACAACAAGTAGATTTTTAAAAGTTAATACTCAAAGAGGTTTTACAGGAGAGCAAGTTGCAAGAAAAATACTAGAATCAAACGGACTATATAAAGTTAGAATTGAGATGGTAAGAGGTCATTTGACTGATCATTACGATCCGAGAAATCAGGTACTAAGATTATCACAAGATATATATTATGGGACATCTGTAACATCAGTAGCTGTTGCAGCTCATGAGTGTGGTCATGCTATTCAACATGCAAGAGGTTATGTGCCATTAAACTTGAGAAGTAGCTTAGTTCCAGTAGTAAACTTTGCATCAAATATATCATGGCTTTTAATTGCATTAGGATTTATTATGAGAGGTCCATTTTTAGAAATAGGTATACTTTTATTTTCAGCATCAGTTTTATTCCAAATAATAACTTTACCTGTTGAGTTTAATGCTTCAAGTAGAGCTTTAGTTCAACTTGGTAATTTGGGTATTGTAGAAGGCAAGGAGTTAAATCAAAGTAAAAGAGTACTTACTGCAGCAGCATTAACATATGTTGCAGCAGCATTAACATCGATACTTCAATTACTTAGATTATTAGCAATAGCTAACAGAGATAATGATTAAATGGAGATTGTCCTAGTTTTTCTAGGACTTTTTCTATATAAATAGAGAAGGAGACAATAGATGAAGGCAAGAGAAATAGCATTTAAGATTCTTTGTGATATAGAAGAAAATAATAATTATTCTAATATAGCGATAAATAAACATTTTAAAAATATATCACTATCAAATCAAGATAGAGGTTTAGCTACAGAAATTGTGTACGGAGTAATAGAAAATAAGTATTATTTAGATTATATTATAGATAAACTTTCAAAGATAAAGACGCAAAAGTTATCACTTTATGTTAAAATATTACTAAGAATAGGGATTTATCAGATTGCATTTTTAAATAGTATATCGGATTATGCAGCTGTAAATGAGACTGTTAATTTAGTAAAAAAATATGATAAAAGATCTAGTGGATTTGTAAATGCAATACTTAGAAATATAATAAGAAATAAAGAAGAGATATTAAAGGTAGATATAGAAAATGACGATATAATGTACTTATCTACTAAATACTCTTATAGTCCTTGGATGATAAAAAACTTTATCAATAGTTTTGGAAAAGATTTTACAGAAGATTTAATAGAAGCTAATAATGAAAAGCCAAGTATATATCTAAGAACTAATACATTAAAAATAACTAGAGATGAGCTAATAGATAGATTAAAAGAAAGTGGATTAAAAGCTCATAAAGTAGCTATAGTAGAAGAAGCTATAAGAGTTGAAAATTTAAAAGATATAGAAAATAATGATTTATTTAAAGAAGGATTATTTACAATACAAGATATAAGTTCTATGATAGCATCAAAGGTATTAAATCCTAAGGAAAATTCTATGGCTATTGATGTTTGTAGTGCTCCTGGAGGTAAAACTACACATATAGCAACACTTATGAAAAATACAGGTAAAGTAATATCAAGAGATGTATTTGAACATAAGTTAAAACTTATAAATAATACAGTTAATAGATTAGGTCTTACTAATGTAGAAGTTCAAAATTTTGATGCATCTATTTTAGATGAAAATAGTATTGATAAGTTTGATTATGTTTTAGCTGATGTTCCTTGCTCAGGCCTGGGTATAATAAGAAGAAAGCCAGAAATAAAATATAAATTAAAAAAAGAAATAAAAGATTTACCAATAATACAAAGAAAAATTTTAGATAATGCATCTAAGTATGTTAAAGTAGGTGGAAATCTTTTATACAGTACATGTACTATATTAGATAGTGAAAATATAGAAGTAATCAATAGCTTTTTAAATGAAAATAATAATTTTGAATTAGTTCCTATTGATGAAGTAAATGTAGATTTAGATAATCAAGAAAAAGGATACTTAAAAATATATCCTAATATCCATGGTATGGATGGATTCTTTATAGCAAAATTAAAAAGAGTAAGGTAGTGATAATATGAGTCAAAATAAGGTAGCATTAAAAAACTTTACAGAAGAAGAATTAAAAGAATTTATAAAATCTATTGGAGAACCTGCATTTAGAGGTAGCCAAATTTATTCTTGGATATATAAAGGTGCAAAGACTTTTGATGATATGAACAATATTCCAAAGTCTTTAAGAGAAAAACTTGAACAAGTATCTTTTATAGGTAATCTGAAAATAGAATTAAGTTTAAATTCTAAAGTTGATAAAACTAGAAAATATTTATTTGAGTTAAATGACGGAAATATAATAGAATCTGTAATGATGGACTATGAAGATAGAGTTACAGTTTGTATATCAAATCAAGTTGGATGTAGAATGGGATGTAGATTCTGTGCATCTACTTTAGATGGGTTAATAAGAAATTTAGAACCATGGGAAATTATAGACCAAATAATTAAGATACAAGAAGATACAGGAAAGAGAGTTTCAAATTTAGTTTTAATGGGAAGTGGAGAGCCTTTAGATAACTTTGAAAATACTAAGAAATTCTTAAAACTTGTAAATGATAAAAATGGTTTAAATATAGGTTATAGACATATAACATTATCTACTTGTGGTATAGCTCCTAAGATGAGAGAATTAGCAGATTTAGAAATACCTATAAACTTAGCTCTTTCTCTTCATTCACCTTATGATGAAAAAAGAAAAGAGATAATGCCAGTAGCAAAAGCATATCCTATAAAGGATATATTAGATGCATGTAAATATTACATTAAAAAAACAAATAGAAGGGTAACTATAGAATACTCTTTAATAAAAGGTGTAAATGACTCTGAAAAAGAGGCAAAAGAAATTATAAAATTATTAAAAGGAATGTTATGTCATGTTAATTTAATTCCTGTTAATAATGTTGAAGAAAGAGATTTCGAAAGACCTGATAAATCTCATATATATAGATTTAGAGATATATTAGAAAAAAATAATATACCAGCTACAGTAAGGATATCTATGGGTTCTGATATAGGAGGAGCCTGTGGACAATTAAGAAGAAAACATAAGTAGCTTTAAGGGGGTATTTTTGTGATTTATACCTGTGCATCCCATATAGGTAAAGTTAGAAAAAATAATGAAGATTACTGTAAGGGAGAGATAATAGACACAGAATTTGGATCTATAGGAATATTTGCATTAGCTGATGGAATGGGTGGCCATAACAAAGGTGAAGTTGCAAGTAAAATGGCCGTAGATAATATAATTGTTTTTCTAAAAGAAAATTTACTTCAAAGTAATAACATAAAAATAGATTATATAGATGATATAATTAAACAAGCATATAACAATGTTAATTATAAAATATATGAAAAATCTATAAGTGATATTGAATTTGAAGGAATGGGAACTACTCTTGTAGTTGCTATTATATATAAAAATAACATATATATAGCTAATGTAGGGGATAGTAGATGTTATTTATTAAATAATAATGAATTTAATAAAGTAACTATAGATCATTCAGTAGTAGAAGAGCTTGTACAAGTAAATATAATAACTGAAGAAGAAGCTAAAACTCATCCAAGACGTAATCAGATAACACGAGCTATTGGAAGTAATGAAATGGTTATAGTTGATATATTTAAAAAAGATATACAATTAAATGACAAGGTTCTTTTAACTAGTGATGGATTAACAGGATTTGTAGATGATGAAGCTATAAAAGACATATTATTGAAAGATAAGAATATAAATGATTTAGCACAAGATTTGATAAATAAGGCAAATGATGTTTCTGGAAAAGATAATATTTCAGTAATATTAATAGAAGAGAAATAGGACGGTGATAAAGTGGGAGAGACTATTTTAGGAAACAGGTATGAAATCATCCAAAAAATTGGTGATGGAGGTATGGCTTTTGTATATAAAGCTAAAGATATTTTATTAAATAGAATAGTAGCTGTGAAAGTACTTAGACCAGAATTTGTAGATGATGATGAGTTTTTAGGAAAATTTAAACGTGAGGCAGAAGCAGTAGCTAGTCTTTCACATCCTAATATAGTTAATGTATATGATGTAGGTGAAGATGGTAAGGTTCACTATATAGTAATGGAATATATTGATGGACAAAATTTAAAGGAAATCATTAAAAATGAAGGAACTTTAGATGAATATACTGCTCTTGATATAACAAAGCAAATAGCAAAGGCATTAAGTGCAGCACATAAAAAGGGGATAATTCATAGAGATATAAAGCCTCATAATATACTTATATCTAATGAAGGAAGAATAGTTAAAGTTGCTGATTTTGGTATAGCTAAAGCTGTTTCAAATTCAACTATGACTAATATTGGTAGCATAATAGGTTCTGTACATTATTTTTCACCAGAACAGGCTAAGGGAAAATCTGTAAGTAATAATGCTGACCTTTATTCTTTAGGTATAGTTTTATATGAAATGATAATAGGTAAGGTGCCTTTTAGAGGAGATAGCCCTATATCTATAGCATTACAACATATAAATGATGAAATAGAATTTACATCAGAAGAACAAGTAAATATTCCTCAAAGTGTTAGAACTATAATTAAAAAACTTACTGAGAAATCTAGTGTAGATAGATATCAAAGTGCTGAAGAAGTTATAGAGGATATTGAATATATAGAAAAAAATATAGATTTAGATTTTATAAAAGAATATGATAACTATGTTACAAAAAATATAGATATGAGAAACTTTAATAGACCAATGAATATAGAAAAGTCTAGAAAAAATGAAGAAATCGTATATGATGAAGATGAATCTGATGAGGAATATGAAGAAGAGGATTATAGACCTAAAAATAAACCAAAAAATAAAAAATCGCCAAATAAAACTAGAAAAAGATTAAAGATAGCAGTAGCTATACTTATTTTAATTTTAGCTACTCAAATATTTGTATTTGCTAAGTTTTTCTTAGGTGGATTTAGTAGTAGCAGTAATGATAATACTCTTCCTAATTTATATAACTTAACATTAGATGAAGCTCAAAGAACACTTGATAAATTAGGATTAGATATAAGAGTTAATATAGAAGATGAGTATAGTAATGAAGTTGAAAAAGGTAAAATAATATCTCAACAACCTTTATCAGGTTCTGATCTTCAGCAAGGTGATACTGTAACTATAGTATTAAGTAAAGGACCAATGAAAGGTAATATTCCGAATATAGTAGGATTTACATTAGGTGAAGCTGAAAATATACTTAAAGAAAATAAATTGTCTTTAGGTAATATAAAATATGAGTATAGCGATACATATAATGAAGGTATTGTTATAGCTCAAGATCCTAAATCTGGATCTGAAAGTAACCAAGAATGGGAAACTGTAAATGTAGTTGTTAGTAAAGGTCAAAAGGAAGAAATAGTGCAGCCGCCAGTTGAAGAACAGGTACCAGAGGAAGAAATACAACCTCCTACTACTACGCCAGACAATTCTCAAAATGGAAATACTGATATAAATAATAGTACTAATGACAATGTAAATAATGATACAAACGATGAAAATACTAATAATGAAGAAAATGATACTTCAGAAGAAAATGAAAATCAAGATACAGAGACTGATGCAAGTGAAATAAATACTGAAAGTATTCAATCAGAATCTTCTCAGTCAGAATAAAATAAATAAAAAANTAGTAAAATCTAAGAATAAGTATTAAGTTCATATTGAGACACCTTTTTTAATTACTAGGAATTTATGCTATGCAAAAAAAATATTGGTAATTTTTGTATGAAAGTAAAAAATGACATTTTGAGCAACGGATGTATCCGAAATGTTTCGCCAACGCGTTGCTCAAAGTGATAGGGAGGATATATCGTTGGCGACATGAAGTGTTTCGCCGACACGTCGCTCGAGCGAAGCGAATTTTTATTAGGGGGATAATCATGAAAAAAAGATTAGATGATTTTAGTGAGAGAAGAGCTCATTTAGCTAATTTAAGTGATGAACAGTTAAAACAAAGATTTTGGGATTTAGCATCTCAAATAGTTGATCCAATGTTAGAGCTAGGAAGAAAAAATACATCTCCATCAATAGAACGTTCAGTTTTATTAAGAATGGGATTTTCATCAATAGAAA
>NZ_CP048741.1:1913960-1916400 GCF_018336475.1 Romboutsia sp. 13368 | reverse complement strand
TAGTATAGATTTTACTATTTTTTTATAATTAATAAACTAAGTATTTTAGAGATAGAGATATTAATACACTATAAATTTTAAAAAAATAAAAAAGATATTAGGATATTATCAAAAAATAGGATAAAATAGTTATATTACTTAAAACTTTAAGGAGGAAATTAATGTTAAATGGAAAAATAATAAAAGGAATAGGGGGATTTTACTACGTAGATACGAAAGAGGGTCTTTATGAATGTAGAGCTAGGGGGATATTTAGAAAAAATAAAGTAACACCTTTAGTTGGAGATAGAGTTAGTATAAGTGTAGTTGATGAAGAAAATAAAAAGGGCGTTGTAGAAGAAATTGAAGATAGAGATACAGAGCTTGTAAGACCGCCAATAGCAAATGTAGATAAAGCATTAATAGTATTTGCTATAAAGAATCCATCACCAAACTTATCTTTATTAGATAGATTTATAGTTTTAGCAGAAAAAGAAAATTTAGAAATAGTGATAGTGTTTACAAAGGTAGATTTAGATACTGATGGTGAAATTTTAAAAGAATTAAAAGATATATATGAGATAAGTGGATATAAGGTAATACCTGTTAGTAATAAGCTTAAATTAAATATAGATAAAATTAAAGATGAATTAACAGAAAGTACTGTAGTATTTGCTGGTCCATCTGGAGTTGGAAAATCTAGTTTATTAAATGAAGTAGATAAAAACTTTGAGTTAAAAACAGGAGAAGTTAGTGATAAGATAAAAAGAGGTAAACATACTACTAGACATGCAGAATTGTTAAAACTAGAATGCGGTGGTATGGTTGCAGATACACCAGGATTTAGTTCATTAACACTTGATGATATAGAGGAAAATGAATTAAAAGAATATTTTATAGAATTTGATAATCATGATGAATGTARATTTGGTTCTAGATGTATTCATGAAAATGAGCCAATGTGTTCAGTAAAAGAAGCAGTAGAAAATGGGGAAATATCTAAAAAGAGATATGATAGTTATATTCAATTATTAAATGAAATAAGGTCAGGGAAGAGGAGATATTAAAATGATTAAATTAGCACCATCGATATTATCAGCAGATTTTGCAAGGTTATTAGAAGATGTAAAAAAAGTAGAAAATGCAGGTTGCGAGTACTTACATATTGATGTTATGGATGGGCATTTTGTTCCAAACATAACTTTAGGTCCTAATATAATTAAATCTTTAAGAAAAGATGTAAAAATGGTATTTGATGCACATCTTATGATAGAAAATCCAGACCAGTATATAAAAGAATTTGTAGATGCTGGTTGTGATATAATAGTAGTTCATCAAGAGGCATGTAGACATTTACATAGAACTATACAAAGCATAAAATCTTATGGAATAAAAGCAGGGGTATCATTAAATCCTGCAACTCCAATTGAAACTATAAAACATGTAATACAGGATGTTGATATGGTTCTTATTATGACAGTAAATCCTGGATTTGGAGGACAGTCTTTTATAGAAAGTATGATACCTAAAATAGAAGAATTAAAACAACTTATAGATGCTAAAGGTTTAAATATAGATATACAAGTAGATGGAGGAATAAAACCTGACAATGTAGATAAAGTAGTAAAAGCAGGTGCTAATGTAATAGTAGCAGGTTCAGCTATATTCAATAGTGACGATATTCAATCTACAGTTGATTTATTTAGAAAAAATGCAGATATGGTGAAATAGTATCATGAAAATATGTATTATTTTAAATGGAGAAATTAAAGACTATAAATATATAAAAAGTATAATATGTAAAAATAATTATGATTATATTATATGTTCTGACGGAGGAGCAAATCATACTTATAAAATGAATATAGTTCCAGATTATATAATAGGTGATTTAGATTCTATAGAAGAAAATATAATTAAATATTATAAATCTAAAAATGTAAAATTTGATAAGTTTCCAACTAAAAAGGATGAGACAGATACGGAACTAAGTATATGGTTAGCTAATAAATTAAATGCTAAAAAAGTAGATTTAATAGGTGCATTAGGTGGTAGAATAGATCATACTATTGCAAATATAAATCTTCTTTACTATATAAGAAATAAAAATATAATTCCTAAGATAATTTCAGAAAAAGAAGAAGTATATATAGCTATAGATGAAGAAATAATTATAGATGGAAATAAAGGAGATACAATATCTATAATACCTATAAAAGGTGATGCTAAAGGTATAACGCTTAAGAATTTAGAGTATCCCTTAGAAAATGGTATTATGGATTTTTCTAGGCCATTAGGAATATCTAATATTATGACTAAAAGTAGCTGTAATATAAAAGTAAATGAAGGAAGTATAATAATAATAAAGAATATATAAAAGATGGCCATGCCATCTTTTTTTATTTACAAGTAAGTTATAAATAATATATAGATATTATAAGTATYGAATTTAGATTGAGTA
>NZ_CP048741.1:1913289-1913765 GCF_018336475.1 Romboutsia sp. 13368 | reverse complement strand
AATTAAAATTTAATATATAGAGGGCATATTATGAATAATAAAATTGCAGTTATATATAAATCAAAATATGGTGCAACAAAAAGGTATGCAGGGTGGATAGCTCTTAAGTTAAATGCAGATTTATATGAATTATCAGATATAAGAGTAAAAGACTTGAAAGAATACGATACTATAATTTATGGTGGTCCATTATATGTTGGGAAAATTAAAGGTATAAAATTTATAATAAAGAATTATGAGCATTTAAAAAATAAAAAAGTTAAATTATTTATAGTAGGGATGAAAAATAATGATGAAGCTTATATTGATTCAATATTAAAAAATAATATATCTGAAGAAATATTAGAAAGTATATATACATTTTACTTTAGAGGAAAAATGTATTATAAGGAGTTAAGTATTAAAGATAAGATATTAATAACAGGCTTAAGGTCAAGTATATCTAATAAAAAATATACAGATATAACAAATGATGA
>NZ_CP048741.1:1913064-1913283 GCF_018336475.1 Romboutsia sp. 13368 | reverse complement strand
TTACAATATTAGACTTGAGTCAACTTCCTTTACTAATTAAAAAAATTGTCATATAATRWAGTTANATGACATATATAATGAAGTGTAAAAATTATAAGATGTATATTTTACATCTTATTTTTATTTACAAAAACGTATGGACAGGTCTAATTATATACTATTTTGCATAAATTAAGAATATAGAATGTAACCAAGAGATTTAAATCATACTATAAGTAC
>NZ_CP048741.1:1882729-1913055 GCF_018336475.1 Romboutsia sp. 13368 | reverse complement strand
ATTAATAACAGGCTTAAGGTCAAGTATATCTAATAAAAAATATACAGATATAACAAATGATGAAAAAATTATTTTAGATATAGTAGAAAATCCAATAGATTTTACAGATAAAAAAGCTATAGATAATATAGTTAACGGCGTATATAATGAAGTGTAAAAATTATAAGATGTATATTTTACATCTTATTTTTATTTACAAAAACGTATGGACAGGTCTAATTATATACTATTTTGCATAAATTAAGAATATAGAATGTAACCAAGAGATTTAAATCATACTATAAGTATTTATTATATTGCTTAACTAGATATGAAAATCTCTTATAGGATTTACTCTTATTAAATGTGGGTTATTATATTTTTTACTAATTATAAGGCTTTATAGAATGTATATTGAGTAAAATCCTACATAAAAGTTAAATCTATTACTAAGATAATGARTTTAAATTAATTATAAKGCTTTATAGAATGTATATTGAGTAAAATCCTACATAAAAGTTAAATCTATTACTAAGATAATGAGTTTAAATTAAATAGTAGGGGGGATATTTTATGAAAATGGTTACAATAAAATTACCAAAATGGCTTTCTAATATAGTTTTAAAATTCATGAAAAGTTCTAAAAAATAATAAAAAAGCCTACTAATCAGTAGGCTTTTAAAAAGAACTTATTAAGCTCTTTCTATTTTTCCAGAACGTAAACATCTAGTACAAACCTTAACTCTCTTAGGAGTACCAGCTATTATAGCTCTAACGCTTCTTAAGTTAGCAGACCAAGTTCTTCTGCTATGTCTATTTGAGTGTGATACTTGGTTTCCAGAAACCTTTCCTTTACCACATACGCTACATACCTTTGCCATTTACGTACACCTCCTTAAAATGATAACTATATTTAAAGACTAAAAACATATTTATATTAACATAAATATTAAAAATTTGCAATAAAAATATATTTGCTTTACACATATTGAAGAATTTGTTGTTATCATATAAAATTATATATATAATTCTGTATAAAGTAAATATAAAAAAAGAAATACTAAATTTTTTCTTTTCTTACAAACCAAATTTATAAAATTTAATTTATAATAAATTTGGGTAGATTTAAATTATAACATATTTATAGTATTATAGTATATATAAATTNNNCTATAAAATATAATATTATACAGAAAATTAAATTTATTTAAAAATTTAAAAATAAATAAACTTAAGGGGGCAAAAACCATGAGTGCAAAAATAGTTAATCAGTATGGAAGTATAGAAATAGATAAACACGTTATATCACAAGTTGCGTATAGAGCAGCAATGGAAAGCTATGGACTAGTAGGATTAGGATATAAGTCTAAAGGCATAGTAGAGTTATTAAAAGGTGAAAATGCTTTTAAGGGCGTTGTAGTTGAAGAACTAGAAGATAATACTATAGCAATAGAACTTTATGTTATACTACAATACGGAACAAATATATCAACAGTTGCTAATAATATAATAGATAGGGTAAAATATACAGTTGAAAAGATTACATCAATAAATGTAAGTAAGATAGATATAAACGTACAAGGTATAAGAGTTAAGTAATTAGGAGGAAAAATATGATTCAATATATAGAAGGTAAGATGTTAAGAGATATGTTTGTATCAGGTGCAAACAATCTTCAAAATCATAAAGACTTAGTGGACAAGTTAAATGTGTTCCCTGTGCCAGATGGAGATACAGGTACAAATATGTCGCTTACTATATCTTATGCTATGAAAGAACTATCTAAAGTTCAAACTAACAGCATAACAGATATAGGAAAGTCTTTATCAAAAGGTTCTTTAATGGGAGCTAGAGGAAATTCAGGTGTTATATTATCTCAAATAATAAGAGGTTTTTCAAAATCAATAGAAGGTAAAGATAAGATAAACACTGAAGATTTAGCTAAAGCTTTTAAAAATGGATCTGATACAGCTTATAAAGCTGTTATAAAGCCAATAGAAGGAACTATATTAACAGTAGTAAGAGAAAGTGGAGAATATGCTATAAAGGCAGCTAAGAAAGAAAAAGACTTATTAAAGTTCTTAGAAATGGTTATAGCTGAAGCTAACGAATCTTTAGAAAGAACTCCAGAATTACTTAAGAATTTAAAAGAAGCGGGTGTTGTAGACTCTGGAGGTAAAGGATTAGTTCTTATATACGAAGGTATGTATGAAGCTTTAAAAGGAAATCCAATAGAAGCAAAAGACGCTAGTAGTTCAAATATTCAAGAAGTTAAGCAAGCAGGAACTTCTATAAATACTGAAGATATAAAATTCTGCTACTGTACAGAATTTATATTAGAAAGTGATTCTATAAGTGATACTGAAATAAGAGATATAATGTTACCTTATGGAGATAGTTTAGCTGTTGTTGGAGATGAAGGAATAATAAAAGTTCATATTCATACAAATGATCCAGGTCTTGTACTTCAAGAAGCTTTAAAACACGGTCAATTAGTGACTATAAAAATAGAAAATATGAAACTTCAACATGAAAATACATTAATAGAAAATACAGATGAAATAGCTCAATCTGTAGAGGAAAAAGAATATGGATTTATAGCAACGTCTATGGGAGAAGGTCTTGCTAAAATATTTAAGGACTTTGGTGTTGACTACATAATAGAAGGTGGTCAAACTATGAACCCAAGTACAGAAGATTTTATGAAGGCTATAGATAATATAAATGCTAAAAATATATTTATATTCCCAAATAACAGTAATATAATAATGGCAGCTAACCAAGCTAAGGAATTAAGTGATAAAAATATAATAGTTATACCAACTAAAAACACTCCACAAGGGTTTACTGCATTAGTTAATTTCAATGCTGATGCTAGTGTAGAAGAAAATGAAGAAGCTCTTATGGAATCTTTAACTATGGTTAAATCAGGCCAAGTAACATTTGCAGTTAGAGATACTGTAATGAATGATGTTGAGGTTAAAGAAGGAAATATAATAGGTATAGCTGAAAGTAAATTAATGGATGCTGGTGAAGGTGTAGATACTATAACTAAATCTTTAGTAGAGAAATTAGTTGATGAAGATAGTGCTATAGTAACACTATTCTATGGTGAAGATGTTACAGAAGAAGATGCAAATAAACTTCGTGATGAATTAGAGGAAAAGTTTGAAGATATAGATATTGAACTATATTACGGAGGTCAACCTCTTTATTACTACTTAATATCAGTTGAATAATTATCTAGTAAAAACATACTTTTTAGTAATTTGGATAGATTAATATATTAATTTTTAAGGTCCTGTATAATAATATTATTTGTACAGGACTTTATTTATAGGTGATTAGAATGATTGATTTAGAGAAAGACATACAATATGTAAAAGGCATTGGACCTAAAAAAGCATATAAACTAAATAAATTAGGTATATTTACATTGAAAGATTTGTTATTTTATTTTCCAAGACAATTTGAAGATAGAAATAATTTGAAAAAAATTGCTCAATTACAAAATGATGAAAAAGCTACTATAAAAGCTGTAATAGTATCTATAAATACAACAACTCCTAAAAAAGGAATGACTTTAACTAAAATTGATATAAGAGATGAAACTGGATATGCAAAGCTTGCTTTTTTTAATCAACCACATATAAAAAATTTATATAAATGTGGAGATACTATATTAGTTTTTGGAAAAGTAAAAAAAGAATTTAAAACTATAGAATTAGGTTCATGTGAAATAGAGCACCTTACGAATGTTCCTAAAAATACTTGTAAGGTTATGCCTATATATCCATTAACTTATGGAGTAACTAATAAAGAAATTATAAGTATTATAAAATCAGTATTAAGTAATGAAGAATTAAAAATAAAAGAATATTTACCTCAAAGAATAATAGAAAAGTATAAATTATGTAGTATAGATTATGCTATAAGAAATATTCACAATCCCACAAGTAAAGAATCATTAAAAATAGCTTTATATAGAATTGTGTTTGAAGAATTTTTAATTCTTCAATTAGGATTATTTATGTTTAAAAATGGAACTAGTGAAGTTGATGGAATAAAATTTAATAGAGAAGAAAAATTAGACAACATACTAAATTCATTGCCATTTAAGCTTACCAATGCTCAAAATAAAGCCTTAAATGAAATAATAAATGATATGAAGTCACATAAGGTTATGAATAGATTAGTTCAGGGAGATGTTGGTTCAGGTAAAACTGTAGTTGCACTTTTATCATTAGCAAATTGTGTTTTAAATGGATATCAAGGAGCTTTAATGGCTCCAACAGAGATTTTAGCAGAACAGCACTATATTTCATTATGTGAAACGTTAAAACCTTTTGGGATGGAAATAGAACTTTTAGTAGGAAGTCTTACTAAGAAACAAAAAGAAAAAGTTCTTGAGAGAGTAAAAAATAAAGAAATTGATATATTAATAGGAACACATGCTTTAATAGAGGATAAAGTAGAATTTAATAACTTAGGTATAGTTATAACTGATGAACAACATAGATTTGGTGTTAGACAAAGAAGTAAGCTTTCAGAAAAAGGAATAAATCCAGATATATTAGTTATGACAGCAACTCCAATTCCAAGAACTCTAGCTCTAATACTTTATGGTGATTTAGATATATCTATAATTGATGAATTACCTCCAGGAAGACAACCAATAGAAACGCTAGCTATAGATAAAGGTAAAAGAGATAAAGCCTATAACTCCTTAGTTAGAAAAGAGGTTGAAAAAGGTAGACAAGTATATATAGTTTGTCCATTAGTTGAAGAAAGTGAATCTATAGAGGCTAAAGCAGCAACAGAATTAGTAGAAGAATTAAAAGTAGAGTATTTTAGTGATTTAAGAGTGGGTCTTTTACATGGAAAGATGAAGGCTAGTGAAAAAGATGAAATAATGAAAAGTTTTAAAAATAAGGATATAGATATATTAGTGTCTACAACTGTAATTGAAGTAGGTGTAAATGTTCCAAATGCAACTTTAATGATAATAGAAAATGCTGAAAGATTTGGACTTGCTCAACTTCATCAGCTAAGAGGTAGAGTTGGTAGAGGGAGTCATAAGTCTTACTGTATTTTAATATATGCATCAAAAAGCGAAGTTTGTAAGCAAAGAATGTCTATAATGGAAGAGACAAATGATGGATTTAAAATATCAGAGAAAGATTTAGAAATAAGAGGTCCAGGAGAATTTTTTGGAACAAGGCAACATGGTTTACCAGAACTTAAAGTTGCAAATATATTTAAACATATGAAAATACTAAAATTAGCTCAACAAGAAGCTAGATATATTATAGGTTTAGACTATAAACTAGAAAATTATGAAAATAAGTTTTTAAAGAAAGAAATTCTGTCAAAATTTGAGCATTCTGTTAAAGAAATTTCATTAAATTAGTTAAATTTATGTTAAAATATACAAAGAGGTGAAGTTTTTTGAGAGTAATATCAGGAAAAGTAAGAGGACTAAAATTAGATACTCCTAAAAATGAAGATGTAAGACCTACTACAGACAGGGTTAAAGAATCTTTATTTAATATAATAAATCCATATATAATAGATAGTAATGTATTAGACTTATTTGCAGGGACAGGTTCATTAGGTATAGAATGTTTATCTAGAGGTGCATTATCTGCTACATTTGTTGATGTTAGTAAAGATAGTATAAATATAGTAAAATCTAATGTAAAAAAATCTAGATTTGAAAATGAGAGTACAATTTTAAATATAGATTTTAAATCTGCAATAGATAGGCTAAAAATGCAAAATGAAAAATTTGATATAATATTTATGGATCCTCCATATTATAAGAATATGTTTATAGATGCTCTTTCAAATATTGATAATTCAAATTTATTATCTGAAGACGGTATTATAGTAGTTGAGCATGATACAAAAGATAAATTTATAGATAAAATAGGAAGATTAGAAAAAACTAAAGAAAAGAAATATGGAAATACAACTTTAACATTTTATAAACTGGAGGAATAAAATGAAAAGTAAAAAAAGAAAAGCTATATTTGCAGGAAGTTTTGATCCTATAACAAATGGTCATTTAGATATAATTTGTAGAGCTTCAAAATTATTTGATGAATTACAAATAGGAGTTCTTTATAATCCTAATAAAAAAGGATTATTTGATTTTGATGAAAGAGTAGAATTAATAAAATCTTGCACAAAGCATTTAAAAAATATAAAAATAGTTAGCTTTGATGGGCTTTTAGTAAATTATTGCAAAAATAATGGAATAGATACTTTAGTTAGAGGTGTAAGAACAGGTGCTGATATAGAATATGAGTTACAAATGGCTCATATGAATAGAGAATTAGATCCTGATATAGAAACTATTATATTACCTACAAAGGTGGAACATTCATTTGTAAGTTCATCATTGGTAAAAGAAGTAGTAACAGTTGGTGGAGATGTTAAAAATTTAGTACCAAAAACAGTTTTAGATGAATTAGAAAGAAAAACTAATAGGGGGAATGAAAAATGTATGTAGATTTAGAAGTTATGGATAGATTCGAAGAGTTAGAATCTATAATAAAAAATTCTTCTTCTATACCATTTTCTCATAAATGTAGTATAGATAGAGAAGAAGTATTAGAATTAATTAACAGTATAAAGGCTTCATTGCCTGAAGAGTTAAAACAGGCACATTGGGTAAACCAAGAAAGACATAAAATAATAAATGAATCTAAGCAAGAAGCTATGGAAATAGTAGAACAAGCTAAAAAAGAAGCTGAGAGAATAAAAGAAGAATATGAAAATAATATAGAAGAATTAAAGAAAAATTCTCAAGAAATATTAGATGCATATTTAGAGGCTAGTGAGCCAGTAGTTAGAGCTGAAGAAAAATCAAATGAAATTATTTCAAGAGCTGAAATTGTTGCAAAAGAAATAAAATTAGGATCAATAGAATATGCAGAAGATGTATTGAGTACTGTAGAGCATAACTTAAAAAGCATATTACAAGAAGTTGAAAGAAATAGAATAGAATTAAATCCAGGAAAATAAAGAAAGCTAAGGTTAGCTTTCTTTATTTAATTTATAACTAGTTTTTTCTAATATTGAAAGAATTATAAATATGTAAATTAATATAAAAATAGGAAGTATTATATTATAATTTTCTAAATAAAAACTCCATAGTGAATTATCATAAATAAAGTTGTGCATTGTACCAAAATTTGATACAAATGAATCAGATTTTAATAGAGGATATAATAAAAATGTGAATATACTAGATAATAAACCATGTAGAAATTTACTCAAAACATATGATTTTGTGCTTATATCTGTTTTAGCTATAAAACTACAACATTGAGCCAATATAGATAAACCGCTAAATCCTATTAAAAAACTAGAAAGAGATGCTTTTAAGACTTCTGGTACTGACAATACAGATGAGATTTTATCACACCCGATAGTCATTTCAAATAAACCACTTATAAATGCATTACAAAGTTCTTTTGTAACGCCAAATATTGATAAAGGTATACATAGTATTGAAGAAACTAAAGATATTATATTAAATAATGAAAAAATTTCAAAAACTACAGAAAATACAATTACAAAACCACCTATAGATAGTAATGTATTAATACCATTAAATACAGCATTTCCAAATAAAACAAAAAAACCTCTTTCATCTTTGTATCTATCGTTTATAGTGTTTATTACATTAGATTTTAGAGAAGTTTTTGTATTGTTCAAGGATTCTTTACCGTAATTTCTAAATAAGATTCCAACAGAAATAGATCCAAGGTAATGACAGATAAGCATCAAATATCCTAATTCAGGATTTTTAAACATTCCAGTTGCTACAGCACCAACTATAAAAAGTGGACCTGATGTAGAACAAAATGAAACTAATCTTTGTGCTTCGAATTTTGAAATTTGTTTTTGATTTCTAAGTTCAGAAGCTAATTTTGCACCTACAGGATAACCGGATACTGTAGAGATAGCAAATACTAATGCACTTTTACCTGAAACATTAAAAATAAATTTTGCAACGGGATTTATTATATATCCTATTATGTCAACGACTTTTAAGTCTATTATTAAATTTGCACCTATTATAAAGGGTAAAAGTGAAGGGATTAATACATTAACCCAAATAGATATTCCTTTTTGAGCTGCTAAAATAGATTGGTTTGGAAATTTAATGATACCTAATATTAATGTAATAACAATTAAAATGGGAAAAAAAAAGTTAATAATTTGTTTTTTGTTAATTTTGATCACCTACCATCCATCTAATATAGAATTATTATATTAGATGGATTTGGCATATATGATAAAAGGTTGTATACTTATTTTACATATTTAGGTGATATATAAAAGTCCATAGGTCCTTTTAGTAGATTTCTATTATTTTTATAGTAGATAAGATTATATATATTGCTTGCTTTTATATCGTAATCTATTAATGTTTTAAATATTTTATCATCTTTAGAAAATGAAATATTAGAAAATTTATTTATAATATTCACATCTGAATTATTTTTTATATTTTTTATTATCTCACGACCTTTATCATTAAAAGCTAATATTCTTATATAAGGTATACTATCAATATTTTTTATATTATTCATATCGTATTTAGTTATACCTAGTAATATATTATTTAAGGTTCTTTTAACTTTTGTCATAGTATATCTTTTAGATTTTATAGATTCCTTTAAATCATCTAATGATGAAGAGGTAAAAATGCTTTGATATATTTTATTTTCTATACCTTCATTAACTTCAAAATATGTATTTAATATATTTATATCCCTGACTATTATTGAAGATAGAATTTCAAAATAATTATCATCAAACATAGGGTCAAAATTATTATTTATTTTATCTTTTAATGTATTAAATGTATTACATGGTACAACAGATGATATAGAGTCTATATTAGTAAAATCTTTTAATTGCTTTCTTATGGCAGTTGCAGAACAAATATTACTTTCTATAGTTTCACTATTATATTGAGATTGAACTCTAGTGATAGTATAAGGTTTTATGTTACTTTTTAGTTTTAATATACTTTTTATATATTCTAAACCTAGGATATTATTTGATGAATTTAATATATCTAATAGCTTTTCTTTTGATATATCTAAAAGATTATATTTATTAATATAATCAAATAAAGCTAAACTCCTAGCAGTTGGAAAAAGCATACCATCATCTAAGTATTTTTTTAGATATATTTTAAATTCATTAGGTTCATCTACTAGTATTTCAGAAATCGTTTTAAGTATATTAACATCACCTTCTTCACTTCCGAAACAAATAGAATCAACACAATTTAAAGAATTTAGAGTAGCTATTGCACCGTGAGAAAATATCTCTGCACTTTGGCAAGCAAACATTGTAGGCAGTTCTATTACTAAGTCAACTCCATTTTTTACAGCAGCATAAGCTCTTGTATATTTATCGAATAAAGCTGGTTCTCCTCTTTGTAAGAAATTGCCGCTCATAATAGCTATAGTATGAGTAGCATTAGTTTCTTTTATAGATTTTTCTAAATGATATAAATGTCCATTATGAAAAGGATTATATTCGACTATAAGTCCAAGTATTTTCATGAAAAAATCTCCTTTTTATATTTGAAAATAAAGGTTTTTAACAAATTATGAAGAAATAGTACTTGTACTAAAAATAAATTTGTTAATTATATTATAATATTATAACAAATTGAGAAAAATAATATAGGTTAATATAAATTATATTAAATTATCTATACTTTTTTTGAAAAAAGTGGTATATTAAATATTGTTAAAATGTTTAATGTATACAAATATATTTAGTATATTTAAGCCTAAGGCTTATTACATATTATCTATGAAATTTCAAGGAGGTATACTAATGAAAATATTAGTATTAAACTGTGGTAGTTCTTCATTAAAATATCAATTAATAGATATGTCAAATGAAGACGTTTTATGTGTAGGATTAGTTGAAAGAATAGGTATAGAAGGTTCTATACTAAAGCAAGAAAAAGATGGTGTTGAAGGAAAACTTATAGTTGAGCAACCAATGAAAAACCATCAAGATGCTATAAAGTTAGTATTAGACGCTGTAGTTGACGCACAATACGGTGGAGTTAAAGATATAAAAGAAGTTGAAGCTGTAGGACACAGAGTTGTTCACGGTGGAGAAAAGTTTGCTGCATCTGTAGTAATAACTGATGAAGTAAAAGCTGCATTACAAGAATGTGTAGAATTAGCACCACTTCACAACCCAGCTAACATAATGGGAATAGAAGCTTGTGAAGCTATACTTCCAGGTGTACCAATGGTAGCAGTATTCGATACGGCTTTCCATCAAACAATGCCAAAATCATCTTATTTATATGGATTACCTAATGAGCTATACACTAAGTACGGTGTAAGAAGATACGGATTCCATGGAACATCTCATAGATATGTATCTCAAAGAGCTGCTGATATGTTAGGTAAAAACATAGAAGATTGTAAAATAATAACTTGTCACTTAGGAAATGGAGCTTCTTTAGCTGCTGTTGATGGTGGTAAGTCTGTTGATACAAGTATGGGATTCACTCCACTTGAAGGATTAATAATGGGAACTAGATGTGGAGATATAGATGCAGCTATATTACCATTCTTAATGGAAAAAGAAGGATTAGATGCTAAAGGATTAAGCGATTTAATGAACAAAAAGTCAGGAGTATACGGAATGACTGGTATATCTTCAGACTTCAGAGATATAGAAGATGCTGCTGCTGAAAATAATGAATTAGCTCAAGTAGCTTTAGAATCATATGCTAAGAAAGTTAAGAAATATATAGGATCTTATGCTGCAGAAATGAACGGTGTTGACGCTGTTGTATTCACTGCTGGTGTTGGTGAAAATGGTATAGAAATGAGAGCTGATATAATGGCTAACATGGACTTCTTAGGAATGAAGTTAGATGAAGAAGCTAACAAAGTAAGAGGTAAAGAAAGAGTAATATCTACAGAAGATTCAAAAGTTAAGATATTATTAATACCTACTAACGAAGAGTTAATGATAGCAAGAGATACATTAGAATTAGTAAAATAATTATAAATGGATATAATATTTTATAAGGTAGGGTAAAACCTACCTTATATTTTGTAGATATACAGGATTAATGGCAAAAATATCTATCAAGTAAAAATACTTGACAAACAAAAGCCAAATTTGTATAATAAATTGGTAATGTATTGAGGTGAATCTGATGAAAATAAGTCTAGATAAATTAATTAGAAGAGAAACTGACAAATTAGACTTGAATTTTTCTCAAAAAATTGATACTATTAGTTATTGTAATACTGATTACAAACTAGCCTCACCAATAAATATAGAAGGTAAAGTTTCAAACACTAATAAAGGTTTATACCTAGATATAGATGTTGACTTTACACTTATTGACAATTGTTCAAGATGTTTAGATGAGGTAGAAGTACCGATAGAATATTCTATACAAGGTTTTTTAGTAAAAGAAGGCTTTGATGAAGATGAATTTGAAGATGATGATGCATTATTATTTGATGGACAAGATTTAGATCTTGTTGATATAATAGAACAGACATTAGACTTTAAAATACCTGCAAGTGTTCTTTGTAAAGAAGACTGTGAGGGACTTTGTCAAGGATGCGGAGCAAACTTAAATATAGAAGCTTGTTCTTGTAATGAAAGTGCGAACGACGAGGAGATCATAGATCCCCGTTTTGCTAAATTAAAAGATATATTTAAAAATGACTAAGGAGGTGGCGTAAATGGCAGTACCAAAGCGTAAAACATCTAAATCAAAAACTAAAATGAGAAGAGCAGCTAACTCTAAAATGGTAGCAACTGGATTCGTAAGTTGTCCACAATGTCATGAGCCAAAATTACCACATAGAGTATGTCCAGACTGTGGATATTATAAAGGTAAAGAAGTTGTATCTGAATAATAACTTCTAAAACATGTAGAATTTATTCTACATGTTTTTTTGTTTATAATAAATTATATAAGATAATAATGGTTACTAGAAAAGATATTATATTACTATTATTTAGTAATGATTACAATTATGATAATAAAAAGCTATAATATAATATATAAAATAATAAATATAAACTAAGTAAGGAGGAATATTTGTGAAAATTGTAGTAGATGGTATGGGTGGAGATAATGCACCAAAATCAAATGTAGAAGGTGTAGTAAATGCTATAAAAGAATATAATGTAGATATAATAATAACTGGAGATAAAGATTTACTTGAAAAAGAATTTGCTAATTATGAATTTGATAGAAGTAAATTAGAAATAGTACATACTACTGAAATTATTGAAAATGAAGACAAGCCTGTAAAAGCTATCAGAAGTAAAAAAGATTCATCTATGGTAGTTGGACTTAAACTTGTTAAAGAAGGCAAAGCCCAAGCATTTATATCAGCAGGAAACACTGGAGCAGTACTTGCTGGAGGCGTATTTGTTGTTGGAAGAATAAAAGGTATAGATAGACCTTGCTTATGCCCAGCGTTACCTAATGTAAAAAGAGGCATGACTTTAATAGCAGATAGTGGTGCCAATGCTGATTGTAAACCTATAAACTTAGTTCAATTTGCAGGTATGAGTAATATATATGCAAATAAGGTATTAGGAATAAGTAATCCTAAAATAGCATTAGCTAACATAGGTATAGAAGAAGGAAAAGGAAATGATTTAGTTAAAAAATCATATGAAGAATTAAAGAATTTAGACTTAAACTTTATAGGGAATATAGAGGCAAGAGATGTTATAAATGCATATACTGATATAATTGTCTGCGATGGATTTACAGGAAATATATTATTAAAATCAACAGAAGGTGTAGCAATGTCTGTTATGAAGCTTATGAAAGAAACATTATTAAGCAGCACAAAAGGTAAATTAGGTGCTATGCTTATAAAAGATGATTTAAAAAAATTAAAAAGCTATATGGACTATTCTGAATATGGAGGAGCACCACTTTTAGGCGTTAATGGTGGGGTAATAAAAGCTCATGGAAGTTCAGACTCAAAAGCTATAAAAAATGCAATAAATCAAGGTATAAAGTTTGCAAAAGGAAATGTAGTTAAGGAAATACAAGTATTTTTAGAAAATAATAAAAATGAAGAAAAATAGTATATAGATTTAAACGAATTATATAAGAAAATATATAAAAATAAAATATTAGTTGATATCTTAAATTCAATTATTAAATATATAAACAAGGCTGAGTAATTTAATATATAGATTACTCAGCCTTGCTTTGTATATATAAAAATACAAATAKTWAAACATATATTTTGAAAAATAAATATATACAAAATATTTTATAATATAAATCTATAAATTTAGTAATATTTTTTTATATCTATAAATAAAATTATTATATAAACAAGAGAGGAGGACAAGGGATGAGTAAGCTTTCAGAAGAAGTTATAAACTCACTTTCAATAAACCTAAGAGAAAAAATAAGTAATATATCAAAAGACTATATAAATATTGAAGAGATAAGATTAAGATCTCAAAAGCCATTAATAATAAATGCAAATAACAAAGATTATTTTTATAATAGTAAGCTAAATAAGTTAGATTTAAAAATGGACAATCCTTATATTGTAAGTAAGGAAGATATAGAGCAAACATTTCAAATAATGTGTAAATATTCTATACATTCATTTATTGATGATATAAAGAAAGGATTTATAACATTAAGAGGTGGTCATAGAGTTGGATTAGTTGGAAAAACAATCATAGAAGATGGACAAGTTAAAAATATAAAACATATATCATCATTAAATATAAGAATTTCAAGAGAGGTTATAGGTTGTTCTGATAAAATAATAAATCATATTATAAGGGGTAGGGATAAAATAAATAATACATTAATAATATCGCCACCTCAATGTGGAAAAACAACATTAATAAGGGATATAGTGAGAAACATAAGTAATGGAAATGAGTTGTTTGGATTTGATGGAATCAAGGTTGCATTAATAGATGAGCGTAATGAAATATCTGGATCTTACCTAGGTATACCACAAATGAATGTAGGAATAAGAACAGATGTTATAGAAACATGTCCAAAAGATATAGGAATAACAATGCTTTTAAGATCAATGTCGCCAAATGTAATAGTGACAGATGAAATAGGTAATATAGATGAAATAAAGGCATTATATACTGCATTAAATGGAGGAGTAAGTTTGATAACAACGGTTCATGGAGATTCAATAGATGATATAAAAAATAGAAAAGAATTAAAGAACTTATTAGATAGTGAACTATTTAAAAAAGTTATAATATTATCTGCAAAACAAGGACCAGGAACTGTTGAAAAAATATATGATTTAGAAGAAAAGAGATGGTATTTTGCAAATTAAAATTTTTATAATAGGAATTTTAGTAGCGTGCAGTTATTTAATAGGAGAATATATATATAAAGCTTATATAAAAAGACATAAAGAAGTAAACGACCTCATAAGAATATTAGAGATAATGAGAATGGACTTATCATTTGGATTATATACATTAGAAGAAGTCTTTAAAAGATTAGGTGAAAAAAAAGAGTTTACTATATCTAAATTTTTTGAAAGTATATCTAATGAACTACATAATAATACATACAAGGTACTAGAGGAAATATTAAATGATAATGTTTATATTTTAATTAAAGAGACTTACTTACAGAATAAGGAGGTTGATGAGCTAAAGAAACTTATATTCACTTTAGGAAAAAGTGACATAGAATCTCAATCAAGAATGATAGATTTATCAATTGAAAATTTAAAAAAGATAACTGGAGAAACTAAAGAAGATATAAATCAAAAAGGAATGGTTTATAGAAAATTATCAACAATAATAGGATTAATAATAGGAATAATTTTAATTTAGGGGGATGATTATGGATATATCATTAATAATAAAAGTTGCTGGAGTAGGAATCTTAATATCTATTCTTAATATGGTTTTAGAAAAAACAGATAGAAAAGATTGGGCTACATTTACAACATTAGCAGGAGTAATAATAGTTTTAGGAATGGTATTAACAGAAATAAGTGCTTTATTTAATACAGTAAAAACTATGTTTCAACTTTACTAAAGAGGGGGAGATATCTTGGAAATAATGCAAATGATTGGTGTTGCACTTATATCCACAACACTTTGTTTAGTAATAAAGAAGGATAGGCCAGAGATAGCTATGTTTATAGGAATACTTACAGGAGTTATCATATTAGTATCTGTAATATTTAAGTTAGGTTTTATAATAGAGAGTATAAATGAGTTGGCAACAAAGGCTAACATACCTAGTGTATATATAACTCTAATAATTAAATTAATAGGAATAGCATATCTTATGGAATTTGCAATACAACTTTGTAAAGATTGTGGGGAAGGAAGTATAGCATCTAAGCTTGAATTTGGAGGGAAAATCATAGTAATGACAATGTCATTCCCTATACTTTTATCAATTGTAGAAATGGTATTAAATATTATCCCATAGGAGAATGATAACTTATGAAAAAGATATATTTGAAAATACTAATTACTATTTGTATAATAGTTGGATCTGTTTCTATATCTTTTGCAAATGAAGGAGAAGTTACAGATTATAATGAAACTAAGAAAAGTATAGATTCATATATAGATACTCAACTTGAAAAAATTAATTTAGAAGAAATTCAAAAATATATAAAGGAAGTATCTACTGTAGATGACATAGATATAAAAATATTTATAAAGGATTTAATAAAGGGAGAAAAAAATATATTAGATTTATTTGATAAAGAAAATATAGGAATTATTTTATTTGATGAATTAAAAACTAGTATAAAAATATCTATGATAATATTAGTTTTAGCATTATTATCATCTCTTCTAAAAAGTCTAGATAATTCATTTTCTTCAAATGCGGTAAGTCAAATAACTACATATATAGTATTTATAACAATGGTATCTTTAACTTTAATTGGATTTAAAGAAGTATTAGAAATTTGTAATGATACAATAGATGCAACCATAGGTATTATGCAAATTATAATGCCTATATTAATAGCATTACTTGCACTTATGGGATGTACAATAACATCATCAGTATTAAATCCTATATTTATTGGTGGAGTTGCTTTTATAAATGTAATATTTAAACAATTCATATTTGTAACAATATCTATCGCATTTGCCATATTGGTGGTAAATAACCTATCTAAAAACATAAAGCTTAAAAAATTATCATCATTTATAAAAAATATAAATTTAGTATGCATAGGAGCTATGTTTACAATATATTTAGGCTTAGTATCAGTACAAGGACTATACGTAACAAGTGTTGATAACTTTACAGTAAAGACAGCTAAATTTGCTATAGGAAATTTTATTCCTGTAGTTGGAGGATTTGTATCAGATTCTGTAGATATTTTATATTCATCATCTCAACTGTTAAAAGGGGTATTTGGAGGTATTGGATTAGTAATATTAGTTGCTATATGCTTAGTTCCGATTATAAAAATAGCATCAATAATTTTAGTATATAAATTATCAGCAATAGCTATAGAACCTATAGGAGAAGATAACATATCAAGCTTTCTAAATGAAGTAGCAAACTTAATGATAATATTATTAGCATGTATAATAGCTATAACAATAATGTTTTTTGTAACGATAGCTATATTAACATCCATAAGTGTAGTATCAGGAGGATAGATAAGTATGTTAGAGAGTATGAAAAGTTGGATTGTAACAATCTTAATAGGAGCTTTTATAGCTAATATAGTTGATATGGTTTTACCTTCTTCTAAGATAAAACCATATATAAATTTAGTAGTTAATTTTATATTTGTATTTATAGTTCTAACACCGATAATTAATTTTTTCTCTAAAGATATATCTTTAGAAGATAAAATTTTAAAATCTATGTCTGAATACAATAAAGAATATGTAGATTCAATAAATGAATTGGCAGATAAGACTGGTAATAATAGTTTATCTAAAGGATATGAAGATGGATTAAAAGAAGTTTTAAAACTAAAATTAAATGAATATGGTTATGAGCTGGATGATATACAATTTGATGGGAATAAAATTGAAAAAATAACTGTCAAAGATAAAAATAATAGTAATAAAAATGAAAATGAGGACATACAATCTAAAGAAAATGAAAATTCACAACAGGTATTTAATGAAAAAGACAAAGAACAAAGTAGTGAATATAGTATAGACTTAAATGAAGATAAGCTAAAAGAAGATTTAGTTGAAATACTTGATGTATCAATTGAAAGTATACAAATTGATTAATAGGGGATGAAGAGATGTTTAAGAATCTAAATGAAAAAGATAAGAAAAAGATATACTCATTATTATCTTTAGCAGTAATTTGTGGTATAGCTCTTATAGCTATATCGGGATTAGAAAAAACAGAAACTGCAAAACAGGAAGAAAGTATTAATGCAATAAGTAAAGAGGAATTGAGTACTGAAGAATCTAAAGAAGGACTAGAGGAAAAACTAAAAAATATATTATCACAAATTGAAGGAGCTGGAGAATTAGATGTTATGATCACATATGAATCAAGTGAAGAAATTCAACCAGCATTTAATACAAATACAACAACGGAAGAAACTAAGGAAGTAGATAAACAAGGTGGAGAAAGAACTGTTACAACTTCAAGTGAAAATAAGACAATGATAACATCAAGTTCTAATGACCCTATAGTTATAAAAACTAATCAACCTAAAATAAATGGAGTAATAGTAGTAGCAAGTGGAGCTAAAGATCCACTTGTTAAAGAAACACTTTATAGTGCAGTGCAAACAGCATTACAAATACAAGGTCATCAAGTTGAAATATATACGAAATAATAAATATTAAAAATAAACTTTGGGGGGATAAAAATGAAATTTAATTATAAGGGAAGAGGATTTGTGGTATTAACTTTATCAGCAATGTTAGTTGTAGTAGGAACTGTAAATTACCAATTAAGTAGAAAATCTTTATTAGAAACTTCTAAAGAATTTGAAGCATATGAACAAGCTCAAAATGAAAAAAATACAGATAAAGATAATGAGGAAGAAGCTAAAGTTGTAGATAGTCAAGCAAGCAAGGTGGAAGAAAAAGTTACTGAAGCAAGTAAACAAATAGAAAAACAACTAACTTCAGAAAAAAATATGAAAAAGGCTACATATATATTAGATATGAAAATGACTAGAGAAAAACAAAGAAATGATCTAACTCAAGATTTAAATGAGATGATAAATAATCCATCTACATCAGAAGAAGCAAGAGAAGAAGCATCTACAATGAAATTACAGTTAGTTAAGGATCAAGATTCTGAACTTAAAATAGAGAATATATTAAGTACTAAAGGTTTTGAAAATGCACTAGTATATATAAGCAATGGAAAGGTAAATGTAGTAGTAAGTGAAGAAAAGTTAACTGAATCAGATGCTGCTAAAATATTTGATTTAGTTGCAGAAGAAGCTAATGTAAAATATGAAAATATAAAAGTAATGAATAATAATAACAACTAAATTATAGTACATACTTAATAACCTCAGAAAATAACTGAGGTTATTTTCTTGCAAAGTGTGGTTGTATTTGGTATTATTATATATATAAATATAGTTCCTTAAAATAAGGGGGTAGTATTTGCAATGGAAAATAACAATTTTGGACAAGTAAAAATATCTAATGATGTAGTTGCTACAATAGCAGGACTTGCAGCTTTAGAAGTTGAAGGTGTGGAAGCAAACACAACATTTACAGATAAAATACTTAAAAACAATGGTGTAAAGATACAAATAGAAGAAGAGGAAGTTAGCTTAGACGTAATGGTTATGATAGATTATGGTGTATCTATACCAGACATAGCTTTTAAAATTCAGGAAAATGTAAAAAATACTGTTGAAACAATGACAGGACTTAAAGTTTCTCAAGTAAATATACATGTTCAAGGAATCAGCTTTAAAAAAGAAAAGGCTGAAAAGGAAGAAGCTAAACAATCTAAAAAAAGTTAATAAAAAACCTCTGAAAAATCAGGGGTTTTTTTATTGTTTAATATGCGCATAATAAACCTGAAGGAGGATTACAACAGATGAAAAATGATAAGGCGAGAAAAGTAACTAGTAGAGAATATATTATGAAATTAATATATCAAATAGAAATGAATAAAGAGGATATAGAAAATATAGATGATAGATTAAACATATTTTTAAATGATAATCTTGAATATATAATAAATAGATATGAAGAACTTAGATTGCAATACTCAAACAACCCAAATATAGAATTAGATAATATAGAATTAGATGATGCAATAGATAGAGAATATATGACTTTAGTTTGTAAAACTTTAAAGGATAATAAAGAAAAAGTAGATGAACTTATAAATAAATATGCAAAAAACTGGTCAGTAAATAGAATGCCTAAGGTAGATTTATCTATACTAAGACTTGCTATATGTGAATTAGTATTTATAGAAGAAGTACCAAGTAAAGTTTCTATAAATGAAGCAATAGAAATGGCTAAACTTTACTGTGATGATAAAGCTCCTAAATTTATAAATGGAATATTAGGTAGTGTTGTAAATGAATTTGAAAAAAAATAATATAATAATTGGAATCGATACTAGCTGCTATACAACTTCTATAGCAGCTATATCTTTAGATAAAAGTATTATTTTTAGTGAAAAAATAATGCTAAATGTAAAGAAAAACTCAAATGGATTAAGACAAAGTGAAGGTGTATTTCAACATATAAATAATTTAGGAGAGCTTAGTGAAAATTTAAAATCATTATATGATGATTACAATATAGTAGGAGTGTGTGTATCTAAAAAGCCAAGGCCTATAGAAAATTCATATATGCCAGTATTTACAGTAGGTTATAATTTTGGGAAAGCTATATCTAACTCATTAAATTGTAAATTTTATGAAACAACTCATCAAGAAAATCATATTGAAGCCAGTTTATTAAATAGCAATATATTAAATAGAGATAGATTTTTATCAGTACATATGTCAGGTGGAACAACAGAAATATTATTAGTAACTAAAAAGAATAATTCATTAGAATATAGTATAGAAATAGTTGGAGGAACTAAAGATATAAGCTTTGGACAACTTATAGATAGAACAGGTGTAAAATTAGGATATGATTTCCCTGCCGGAAAGTATATAGATAAAAATGCAATAGAGTGTGAAAGAAAAATATTAAATGGTTTAAAAACTTCAGTAAAAGATGGATATATGAATTTATCGGGACTTGAAAATCAAATAAACAAGATAATAGAATTAGAAGATAGTAAATATATATCTAAATTAGTTTTAGATTCAGTAGTTAGAAACTTATATAAAGCATTAACTTATATAAGTAAATTGAATAATATAGACGAGATAGTATTCTGTGGTGGAGTTGCAGCAAGTGAATATGTTAGAAATAATTTAAGCCTAAAGCTTAAAAAAGAAAATATATATTCATACTTTACAAAGCCTGAGTACTCAACTGATAATGCATGTGGATGTGCTATAATAGGGGTTGATAAATATGAAGCTGAGAGCTTTAGAAATAAGTGAAGTTAACTCTTATATAAAGAGAATATTAACAAATGATGTAATTTTATATAATTTAAAGGTAAAGGGAGAAATATCTAACTTTAAAATTCATAGTAGTGGAAATGTATATTTATCTTTAAAAGATGATAAATCTAAAATAAATTGTGTAATATTTAAAAGTAATTATAATAAGAACTTACAATTAGACAATGGTTCCAAAGTAGTAGCTAATGGATATATATCCTTATATGAAAGAGATGGAACTTACCAACTATATATAAATGATATTGAAATAGAAGGAATAGGAAATTTATATATTGAATTTAATAAGCTTAAAGAACAATTATCAAAAGAAGGGTTATTTGATAGTAAATATAAAAGGCCTATTCCTGCTATGCCAAAATCTATAGGAGTTATTACTTCTGAAACAGGTGCAGTTATAAGAGATATAATAAATGTTATAAAAAGAAGATATCCAAAAGTAAATATAAAATTATACCCTGTAAATGTACAAGGATCACAATCTAAGTATGATATATGTGAAGGAATTAAATTTTTTAATAGGGAAAATAATGTAGATACTATTATAGTTGGTAGAGGTGGAGGTTCTTTAGAGGAACTTTGGTCTTTTAATGAAGAGATGGTTGCAAGAGAAGTTTTTAATTCGAAAATACCAATAATATCTGCAGTAGGTCATGAAACTGATTTTACTATATGTGATTTTGTAGCAGATATGAGAGCACCAACGCCTTCAGCTGCTGCTGAGATAGCAACTCCTAATTTACTTGACTTAAATTATAAGCTTGAAACTGTAAAAACTAGAATTAACAAAGCTGTAATTAATCAAGTACATATAGATAAAAATAGAGTTGACTATATATTTGAAAAAATAAATAACTATTTAAATTTATACACAATAAAAGATAAAATAACACAAATAGACAAAATATATGATAAAATAAATTTTGAGATTGAAAACACTATAAGTATAGAAAGTGAAAAATTAAGAAATACAGGAACAATACTACATAATTTAAGTCCTCTGGCTACATTAGATAGAGGGTACAGTATAGTTCATAGGGAAGGAAATATTTTAAATAGTGTAAATGAGATAAAATTAAAAGAAAATTTAGATATTAGATTAAGAGATGGAAATATAAAATGTGTTGTAAATAGTATAGAAAGTGAAGAGGTATAAATATGAATTTAACATATGAAGAAGCCTATAGTAAGCTAGAAATTATATTAGAAAAACTGGAATCTAAAAGTGCTAGCCTAGATGAATCTTTAAGTTTATATGAAGAAGGAATAAAGCTTTATAAACATTGTAATAAGCTTCTAGAAAATGCTCAATTGAAAATAACTAAATTTAGTCAATTAGGTATAGAAGAAGATTTTAATATTATGGAGGAATAATTATGGAATTTAAACAAGCCTTAAAAGAAAGAGCAAATCAAGTTGAAATTTTACTAAAACGATATATGCCAAAAGAAGAAGGTTATCAAAAAACTATAATTGAAGCTATGAATTATAGTTTAAATGCAGGTGGAAAAAGATTAAGACCTATATTGGCAATGGAAGCTTGTAGTATAGTTGGCGGAAATATAGAAGATGTTATACCTTTTGCAGTTGCTATAGAGATGATACATACATATTCACTTATACATGATGATTTACCAGCACTTGATAATGATGATTTAAGAAGAGGGAAAAAAACAAACCATATAGTATTTGGTGAAGATATGGCTATACTTGCTGGAGATGCTCTTTTAAATTATGCTTTTGAGGTTATGTTATCAAATTCAATAGATAAAGAAAATCCAAATAAGTATTTAAAAGCTATTAATGAAATTGCTAAAACATCTGGAATATATGGAATGATCGGTGGACAAGTTGTTGATATTCAAAGTGAAAATAAACAAATATCAAAAGAAAAACTAGATTATATACATAATAATAAAACTGCAGCAATAATAATTGGTTGTATGAGGGCTGGTGCAATAATAGGAAATGCTACAGAAGAACAATTAGAAAATATAACTAAATATGCAAAAAATATAGGATTATCATTCCAAATAGTAGATGATATACTAGATATAATAGGTGATGAATCTAAGTTAGGTAAAAAAGTAGGCAGTGATATAGAAAATCAGAAGTCTACATACCCATCTTTAATAGGATTAGATGAATCTAAAAAAGTAGCTTATAGATTAATAGAAGAAGCTAAAAATAGTATAAAATTGATAGATAGTAATGCTAAATTTTTAAATGGATTAGCAGATTATATAATTGATAGAGAATATTAAGGAGGAAAAATGGACTTTTTTTCGGAAATTTTCAGTAACAAGGTCTTATGGATAAGTATACTTGCTTGTTTTTTGGCACAATTTATTAAAATATTTACAGGTAAAGAAAAATTTATACAACTTTCAAGAATAGTTACTTCAGGAGGAATGCCAAGCTCACATAGCTCATTTGTAACAAGTTTAGCAACATTAGTTGGAATAGAAAGAGGATTTAACTCGATAGATTTTGCTATATCATCTGTATTTGCATTGATAATAATGTATGATGCTAGTGGAGTAAGAAGAGCTGTTGGTAAACAAGCAGCAATTTTGAATCAAATATTAGATGATATTCAACATAAAAAACATATAGAGCAAAAAAGATTAAAGGAACTAATAGGTCATACTCCAAAAGAAGTTTTATTTGGTGCAATATTAGGTATAATAACAGCTGTAGTTTTTGCTTAAATTGAAAAGATATAGAAAATATGATATAATTTTTTATGTTTTATTATGTTATAAAATTAATATGTATAAGTCAATACTAAGATATATTAATTTTTAATGTGTATTAAAACTATGTAAAGAAAAAAGTCTTCTCATAGAAGGCTTTTTTAGATGATAGAGATTATACCTTAATGCTTAAAAGTTATATCATATTTACTATCATATTTACTATTTATATAAATAATTAAATATGAATTATAAATTGTAGATGTAATTCTATAATTTAATAGTTAAAAAGAAACAAGAGATAAGAGATAAGAGTCAATAAAATTTGGTCAATTAAAAGGTGAAATAATATGTATAGATATTTAGACAAGGTAGATTCTCCACAAGACATAAAGAATATGACTGTAGAAGAATTAGATTTACTAGCTAAAGATATAAGAAAATTTTTAGTTAGGTCAGTATCTAAGACAGGTGGACATTTAGCATCTAATTTAGGTGTGGTAGAGCTAACTTTAGCACTTCATAAGGTATTTGATAGTCCTAAAGATAAGATAGTATGGGATGTTGGACATCAATCTTATGTGCATAAAATTGTTACAGGAAGAAAAGATGAATTCAGAAGCCTTAGACAATTTAATGGGATGAGTGGCTTTCCAAAAGAATGTGAATGCGAGCATGATATATTTGATACAGGACACAGTAGTACATCTATATCAATAGCTCAAGGGATTGCTTGTGCTAGAGATATAAAAAAAGAAAATAGTAGTGTAATAGCAGTTATAGGCGATGGTTCTATAACTGGAGGTATGGCACTTGAAGCATTAAATCATATTGGATATACAAATACTGATATGATAATAATTTTAAATGATAATGAAATGTCTATAGATAAAAATGTTGGTGGAATGTCGAGATATTTATCTAGTATAATAAGAAATTCCACTGTTAATAAGGTAAAAGATGAAGTTGAAAAGATATTACAAGTATCTCCAGGAGGTAATATAATATCTAAAACCGCAAATAAGATGAAAGATAGTATTATTAGTAAATTTACACCTCATGAATGTTCTTTCTTTGAATCTATAGGTATAAAATACTATGGTCCAATAGATGGTCATAATACTAAAGAAGTTATAGAAGTTTTAAATAAAGCTAAATATAAAAAAGGTCCAGTTCTTTTACATGTAATAACTAAAAAGGGTAAAGGTTATAGATTTGCAGAAGAACAACCTGATAAATACCATGGAGTATCGAAGTTTGATATAAAGACAGGTATAAAGCCATCGGATGCTATATCAATATCTAAACAAGTCGGTCAAAAGTTAAGTGATATGGCTGATAAAAATAAAAATATAGTAGCTATAACTGCAGCTATGCCATCTGGAACAGGACTTAATATATTTGAAAAAAATCATCCGAATAGATATTATGATGTAGGTATAGCAGAACAACATGCTACTACATTTGCGGCTGGTCTTGCAAAAAATGGAATGAAACCATACTTTGCAGTATATTCATCTTTTTTACAAAGAGCATATGATCAGATTATACATGATGTATGTATAACAAGTAAGCCGGTAACTTTTTTAATTGATAGAGCTGGTATAGTTGGAAATGATGGAGAAACTCATCATGGTATGTTTGATTTAAGTTATTTAAATAATATACCGAATATAACTGTAATGGCTCCTAAAGATAGTAAAGAATTAGATTTAATGATGGAGTTATCATCAAATATGAATTCTCCAGTTGCAATTAGATATCCAAGAGGAAATAGCTATTATATAGAAACAGGAGCTTATGATCCTATAGAAATTGGTAGCTATGAAGTAATATCTCAAGGAAAAGATATTGTTATATTAGCTATTGGAACAATGGTAAAACATGCACTACAAGCAAAAGATCTATTATTAGAAGTAGGTATAAATCCAACTATAGTTAATGCAAGATTTTTAAAACCAATAGATACAAAGCTATTAAATGATTTATTTAATAACCATAAAAGGGTGGTAACGATAGAAGATAATGTTATAACTGGTGGATTTTCAACTAATATAAATAAATTTATTATAGACAACAAGTATAATGTAGACATAACTAATATAGCTTTACCTGAAGAATTTATACCTCATGGAAGCACAGATGAGATATATGAGAGTGTAGGATTATCACCAAGTAAGATAGCAGACAAAATAAAAAGTTTATAAACTAGAAAGGTTAATTCATGAAAAAAAGAATAGATTTATTATTAGTAGAAAAGGGATACTTTGAAAGTAGAGAAAGAGCAAAAAAAGCTATAATGGCTGGAGTTGTATTTGTAAACAATCAAAGATGTGATAAAGCTGGAGTAGATGTTGATGAAAATGCTGATATACTAGTAAAAGGAGATCCAATACCTTATGTAAGTAGAGGTGGACTTAAGCTTGAAAAAGCAATGAAAAACTTTGATTTAACATTAGAAGGAAAAGTTTGTATGGATATCGGTGCATCTACAGGTGGATTTACAGATTGTATGCTTCAAAATGGAGCAGTAAAAGTATTTTCTATTGATGTAGGATATGGACAACTTGCTTGGAAATTAAGACAAGATGAGAGAGTTGTTTGTATGGAAAGAACTAATATAAGACATGTTACAATAGAAGATACAAAAGAATTTGCAGACTTTGCATCTATAGATGTTTCATTTATATCTCTAAAGTTAGTTCTTCCTAAATGTAAAGAGCTTATTCGTGAAGGTGGAGAAGTTGTAGCACTTATAAAACCTCAATTTGAAGCAGGAAGAGAAAAAGTAGGGAAAAAAGGTGTAGTAAGAGAAAAATCTACACATATAGAAGTTATAGAAATGATATCTAATTTTGCAGTTGAAAATGGATTTGAAATATTAGACTTAGATTATTCGCCTATAAAAGGTCCAGAAGGTAATATAGAGTATTTAATACATTTAAAAGTTACAAATGAATCATTTGAATTTAATAGAGAAAATTATAATAAAAAAATAGTAGAAGTAGTTGAAGCTTCTCATAACTTAAGTAAATAGATAAATATTAAATATATAAAAAAGAGGGGGATTTAAATTGATCCTTGAGTTATATATGAAAAACTGTGCACTAGTTGAAGAATTAAGACTAGGGATAGATAAGAACTTAAATATACTAACTGGTGAAACAGGTTCAGGTAAATCTATAATAATAGATGCTTTAGGATTATGCCTAGGCGAAAAATATGATAGATCTTTTTTAAGAAAAGGTACAGATAAAGGCGTAATAGAAACTGTATTTTATTCAGAAAGTAGTAACTTAAAGAGAGTTTTACATGAAAATGATCTAGATTTAGATGAAGATAATTTATTAATAATAACAAGAGTTATTTATTCTGATGGAAAAAGTGTTGCTAGAGTTAATGGAAGAACAGTTAAATTATCTGTGCTAAAAGATATAGCATCAACTTTAATAGATGTACATGGACAACACCAAAATCAAGCTTTATTTAATAAAGAAACACATTTAGATTTTTTAGATTTATTTGGAGAATTAGAATTAGAAAAATATAAGGATCAATATAAATCTATATATGATGAATATAGTGAAGTGAAAAAAGCATTAAATTTATTAACTGAAGATAAAGATGATATGCAAATTCAAAGAGAGATTGATTTATTAAAGTTTCAAATAAATGAGATTGAGTCAGCTAATTTGAGTAAAGATGAATATGAAGACTTGTTAAAACAAAGAGATGTATACAGAAATAGTGAAAAAATATACAGTAATTTAAACTCAGCATACCAAAATTTATATAATGGATCAGTAAATTCTGTTGATTTAATAGGAAATGCAGTAAAAGAGTTAAGTTTAATATCTCAATATGATAAGGCTTTAGAGGCGTATAACTCTGATATAGAAAGAATAATGTATGAGCTTCAAGATATATCTAGAGATATAAGAAACTATAAAGAAAATATAGATTTCGAGCCATATGAACTTGAACAAATAGAATCTAGAGTAGATGAAATAAATAATCTAAGAAGAAAGTATGGAGATTCTATAGATGATATATTCAATTATTATGAAAAGATAAAGTTTAGGCTAGAAGAAATATTAAATAGAGATGAAAGAGTAGAAGAGTTAAAATTAGAAATACAAAAACTTGAGAAAACTCTGAAAAATAGAGCGGATGAGCTTACAAAAGCTAGAAAAGAAGTAGCTTCAGAATTAGAAAAAGTTTTATTAATCGAACTTAAGAGTTTAAATATGAAAAATGTTATATTTAAAGTTAATTTTGAAGAAAGTACATTTAATATAAAAGGTCAAGATGATATAGAATTTATGATATCCTTTAACTTAGGAGAGGATATAAAGCCTATATATAAAGTTGCATCAGGTGGAGAAATGTCTAGATTTATGCTTGCATTTAAAACTATACTTGCAGATATTGATCAAATAGATACTTTAGTATTTGATGAAATAGATACAGGAATAAGTGGTATAGCTGCTCAAATAGTTGGAGAAAAGCTTAGTAATATAGGTAAGAAAAAGCAAATTATATGTATAACGCATTTACCACAAATTGCAGCTACTGCAGATACTCATTATTGTATAGAAAAAAGTACATCAAATGAAAGGACATTTACATCAATAAGAAAATTAGATGATAACCAGCGAAAAGATGAGATAGCAAGACTTATAGCAGGAAGTAATATAACTGAAAAAACTATGGAACATGCTACTGAAATAATAGAATTAGCAAAAAGAAGCCTTTAAATGGCTTCTTTTTTGAATATATTTTTCTTGAAATGGAATTATAAGTACATAATATATAAGGGTTGGAGGTTTGTATGAAGAAGAAAAATCTTATATTGTTTTCGATTTTGATTGGTTGTTTTATATTATGTACTTATTTTTATGAAAATTTAATTTCAAATAACAGTATAGATATTATAAATATTAATAATAATGATAAAAAATATGTATATCCTTTAGGGCAAATAGTAGGTATAAAGGCAGATACAGATGGAGTACTTGTTATAGGATATGAAGATGAAGATATAGAGTATATAGGCGGAATAAAAAAAGGAGACAATATAGTAGCTATAAATGATATAAAAATTGAAAATAATCAAGATATATCTAAAATTATTGATAATATAAATGAAGAAAAAGTTAAAATAAATTTTCAACGAAATAATGAATATATGAGTGAATATATAAGTATAAAAGAAGATTTAAATGGTAAACGATTGGGTTTGTGGGTTAGGGATAAAATATCAGGAATAGGTACAGTTACATTTTATGATCCACAACACTCTTCATTTAAGGGTATAGGACATGCAATAACCGATTCAGATACAAATGAATTATTAAAAATAAAGCAAGGATATATATATTCATCTACAAACTTAAATATTAAAAAGGCAACTGATTTAAATCCAGGATATATATATGGTGATTTTGACTTTGAAAATCCTATTGGTAAATTTAATCATAATTCAAATTTTGGAATTGTTGGAGAGTTTAAAGAAGAAAATCTAAAAAAATCTCAATTAATTGAAGTAGGTAATAAAAAAGATATAAAATTAGGAAAAGCTATTATATTATTAGAAGATAAAGACAAAAACATAACAAGTTATGATATAAATATAGATGATATATCAACTAACAAACAAAGTGATAGACAAATTTCTATAACAGTTACAGATTCTAGATTAATTAACTATACAGGTGGTATTATTCAAGGCATGAGTGGGGCACCTATAATACAAGATAATAAGCTAATTGGAGCGATAACTCATGTAATTAAAAATAATCCTAAAAAAGGCTATGGTATTTTTATAGATGAAATGATAGAATTAGATAGTAAACGTTAAAAAAATAATAATAAATATTAAAATTTTCAATAGATTGAAGGAATATAATTTTAGTATGTCGAATATGCTTAAAGTGAAAAACTTTTGATAATATTTAATATAAAAAATAAAATGTTTTATTAATAGGGGGAATTTTAGTGAACGAGAAAATAAAGATAGTTTTAGCTGATGATAATAAGGACTTTTGTCAGGTTTTAAAGGAATATTTATCAAATGAAAATGATATAGAAATATTAGGAATAGCAAAAGATGGTATAGAAGCTTTAGACTTAGTTAATAAAACTCAGCCAGATTTATTAGTATTAGATGTAATAATGCCACATTTAGATGGATTAGGTGTAATAGAAAAGTTAAATTCTATGAACCTTCCTAAGATGCCAAAAATAATAGTTTTATCTGCAGTAGGTCAAGATAAAATAACACAATCTGCAATAAATTTAGGAGCAGATTATTATATAGTTAAGCCTTTTGACTTTGTTATATTTATAAATAGAATAAGAGAATTAGTATCAAATAAAACAAATCATATAGAAACTAAGCCAAGAGCAACACATGCAGATATACAAATGAGTAGAACAGAGTTTGTAAGAAATCCAGGAAATATAGAAACTGAGATAACTAATATAATACATGAAATAGGAGTTCCAGCACATATAAAAGGATACTTATATTTAAGAGAAGCTATAAAAATGGTTATAGAAAATGTTGAACTTTTAGGGGCTGTAACTAAAGAATTATATCCAAGTATAGCTAAGAAATTTAACACTACTCCAAGTAGAGTAGAAAGAGCTATAAGACATGCGATAGAAGTTGCATGGAGTAGAGGAAAAGTTGATACTATAAATCAATTATTTGGATATACAGTTCATATGACTAAAGGAAAACCAACAAACTCTGAATTCATAGCTATGATAGCTGATAAATTAAGATTAGAACATAGTATGGTTAAATAATATAAAATAAAGTCTTCTAAGTTTAGAAGACTTTATTTTTTTATTTTATTATAATATAGTATTTTATAGGAAAAATTAAGATATGACCCTATAATCCAGGAGGTTTTTATGGAAATATTTATGCCTAAATAAGNAATGTTTCGCCAACGCGTTGCTCAAAATGGCAATGAGGATATATTGTTGGCGACATGAAGTGTTTCGCCGACACGTCGCTCGAGCGAAGCAAATTTTTATTTAAGCTATAGCT
>NZ_CP048741.1:1864748-1882722 GCF_018336475.1 Romboutsia sp. 13368 | reverse complement strand
TATTTTATAGGAAAAATTAAGATATGACCCTATAATCCAGGAGGTTTTTATGGAAATATTTATGCCTAAAGAAGTTAAATTCTTAATAGATAAAATATATGAAAATGGATATGAAGCATTTATGGTAGGTGGATGTGTAAGAGATAGTATACTTAATATTTTACCAAATGACTATGACATAACAACAAATGCAAAGCCAAGTGATATTATAGAGATTTTTAAAAATTATAAAATATTAGACACAGGAATAAAACATGGTACAGTTTCTGTTATTTTGAATGAGAATATATATGAAATAACAACTTATAGAATAGAAGGTGAATATGAGAATAATAGAAGGCCTAAAAATGTAGAATTTACTAATAATCTAGAGCATGACCTTAGGAGAAGAGACTTTACAATAAACGCAATAGCATATAATGAAAAGGTTGGGATAGTTGATAAATTTAATGGAATTAAAGATATTCAAAATAAAAGAATTAAAACTGTTGGAAATCCAGATGAAAGATTTGAAGAAGATGGACTAAGGATGATAAGAGCCATTAGGTTTAGTAGTAAATTAGGATTCGATATAGATAAAGATACATTAAATAGCATATACAAAAATGCACATATAATAAAAAATATAAGTTTAGAAAGAATAAATGATGAATTTACTAAAACTTTAGCTAGTAATAATCCACAAAATATAATTTTATTATATAAAACTGAAATACTTAAGAATTTAGGGATTTATTGTAAATTAGGTAGATATGAATATAATGAATTAGAAAAAAATTTAAATGTATTGAAATATTGTGATAATAATTTATTAGATAGACTAATAATGCTAGAATACATAATTTTAAATCAAATACTAAAAAATATTGATAAAAGTAAAAGATATAATTATTATTGTGAAAAACTAAAAAAAGAAAATATTATAAATAATCTAAGATATTCAAATAAAGTAACAAATTACTGCAATGAGGTTATTGAGTATATGCTCAATGATAGTGAGAAAATAGATAAAGTAACTATAAAAAGACAGTTAAGTAAAATTGGATATGATAAATTAAATAAAATACTTAATTTAAAATTAATATATAATGCATTTTTTAATAATAAAAATGAAGTTGAAATTTTAAAAGTATGCATTAATAATTTAKATGAAATAAAAAATAGTAAAGAATGTTATACAATAAAAGATTTACAAATAGATGGTAAGATACTTATTAGTTTAGGATATAAAGGAAAGGAAATTGGAAAAATTCTTGAATTTTTATTAGATGAAGTTATAAAAAATCCTTTGCTTAATCATAAAGATATTCTTATAAATTTATTGAAGTTATAAGTAATTTATGATATTAATATAGATTAGATAAAACATATGATTAAACACATAAAAAACTTAAAATATTTCTTTTATWGTTAAATAGTGCTATAATTGAATGTGATTTTAAAAAAGATGTCGGAGGTTTACAGTATGAAAGTCCAAGCACCTATAAAGGTGGATAGAAAAACTAAAAGGCTTGCTAAAAGACTTACAAGTGGAGAAATAGCAGTTATAAATCATGTAGATATAGATGAGGTAGCTGCAAATTCTTTAGTTGAATGTAAAATTAAGCTTGTAATAAATGCAGCAGAGTCTATAAGTGGTAGATATCCAAATAAAGGACCAGGTATATTAACAGAAAACAATATATTAATAATTGATAATGTAGGAGAAGAATTATTTCATAACTTAGTTGAAGGTCAAATAATAGAAGTTATAGATGGAAAGATATATAGAGACGGAGAATTACTAGGACAAGGAGAAGTATTAGGTAAAAAAGAGGTTTCAGAAAAGCTAAAAAAAGCATATGAAAACTTGTCAGTAGAATTAGATAGATTCATAGATAACACTATAGAATATGCTAAAAAAGAAAAAGGATTTATATTAGGAGAAGTTGAAATACCTCAAGTTAAGACTAATTATGCAAATAAGCATGTACTAATAGTTGTAAGAGGACAAGACTACAAACAAGACCTAAGTACAATCATATCATACATAGAAGAGATGAAACCAATTTTAGTTGGTGTTGATGGTGGAGCAGATGCCTTACTTGAATTTGGATATACTCCAGATGTTATAGTTGGAGATATGGATAGTGTAAGTGATGAAGCATTAAGAAAAGCTAATGAGATAATAGTACATGCATATACAGATGGTAGAGCTCCTGGTTTAAAAAGAGTAAACGACTTGGGGCTAGATGCTATAGTTTTTCCAGCACCTGGAACTAGTGAAGATATAGCTATGCTTATTGCCTATGAGTATAAAGCAGAACTTATAGTAGCATTAGGAACTCATTCAAATATGATTGACTTCTTAGAAAAAGGTAGAAAAGGTATGGCAAGTACATTTTTAGTTAGACTAAAAATAGGTGCAAAGTTAATAGATGCAAAAGGTGTCAATTTATTATATAGAAGTAAGTTAAAAATGAAATATATTTGGGCATTAATAGCAACAGCTTTATTCCCAATACTTATAATTGCATCTTTTACACCAGGTGTAAAACAATTTATACATTTAATGCAATTAAAGTTAAGATTATTATTACAGATGTAATTTAGGAGGATAAAAATGCATATAAATATGAAATACTATATAGTTAGTATAGGAGCTATATTCATATCTTTGGGAATTGGTATATTAGTAGGTTATAATTTAAATTATGATCAAGAACTAAGTAAGCAACAAGCAGGTATTATACAAGATTTAGATAAACAATTTAATACCCTTAAAGAAACTAATGATACATTAGAAAAAAACTTAGAAGCTGTAAAAGGAGATTATGATAAAGCAATAGACTTTATAAATGAAAATGTTGATAGTTTAGTTATAAATAGACTAGAAAATAAATCAATAGGAATAATATCTACTAATCAAGATAATAATTATACATCAGAAATTGAGGATATAATAACTAAGGCTAGTGGAAACGTAGCTTTTGATATAGTTTTAAGAAATAATATTTATGATGAGAAAAAGTTAGAAGAATTATCATCTAAATTAAATCAAGAGTTTAAATCGACAAAAGATGTTATGATTTATATTGAGAATGCTTTAAGTGAAAATAATGCAAATGAAAAGTTAAAAAATCTTGAAACTTTAGAAATAATAACAATAAATAAATTAAATGATAATTATCAAAACTATGATTCTGTTGTATTAGCTGGTGGAAATAACGGAAAATCAGGTAAAGAACAGTACGAAAAAATAGATAAAGTACTAATAGATACATTAAAAGATAAAGAAAAGAACATTGTAGGTGTTCAACAAAGCAATGCTAAATTTTCTTATGTAGACTTATATTCTGAAAACAAGATATCTACGGTAGATAATGTAGAAGAAGGTATAGGTAAATTATCATTAGTTATGTTACTTCAAGATAGTAGTGTAGCAGGTAAATTTGGAATATTAGAAGAATCAGAAGATATACTACCATATAAAAAATAAAAAGGAGAGATAAAAATGAATCCTTATATAAGTATAATAATACCAGCTTATAATGAAGAAGGTAAAATAAAAGATACTTTAGAAAATATAAAAGATATAGAAGAAATTAATGAAGTATTAGTAATAGATGATGGATCAAATGATAAAACAACTGAAATTGCAAAAAGTGTAAAAAGTGAAAAAATAAAAGTTTTTACACTAGATAAAAATAGAGGCAAGGGATATGCTTTAAATTATGGATTAAAAATAGCTATGAAAAATGCCTCAATAATAGGTTTTTTAGATGGAGATTTAGGATCAACATCTAGTGAAGTAAAAAAGCTTATAACTCCTATATTAAATAATGAGGCGGATGTTATAATAGCAAAGTTCCCACCAGCAACTAAAAAGGGTGGGTTAGGATTTGTAAAGAGATTAGCTAAAGAATCTGTACTAGATATGACAGGAAAAGAATTAGATGCTACTTTATCTGGACAAAGAATATTTAAAAAAGAAGTTTTAGAAAAATTTGAAGAAATACCATACGGATACGGAGTAGAAGTAGGAATGACTATAGATATATTAAAACATGGATATACAATAAAAGAAGTCCTTGTAAATATGACGCATAGTGAAACAGGAAGAAATTTAAAAGGATTTATACATAGAGGAAAGCAATTTTACCATATAAAAAAGGTCCTAAGAGAAAAGAAAAAAGAGTGGAGGTAGTATTTAATGAATAGTTATATACTGTATGCTATTTTAACTTTAATAGGATTATTTGGTACATTCGCCGTAATACCCTTATTTAAAAATTTATTAATTGATAGCAATGTATTAAGACCAAATTATAAGAAAGATATGATACCAGTTAGTATGGGAATAGTATTTTTACCAATGCTAATCATAAACTCTATAATATTGGTTTATTTCACAAGTGATTTAAAAAATATAATGTATGTATTTATATTTTTATTTGGATTAATATCTATGTTTTTTGCAGGTATATTAGATGATATTATAGGAAATAGAGATGTAAGTGGATTAAAAGGTCACTTTAAAAGCCTATTAAAAGGTAAGCTTACAACAGGTGGATTTAAAGCTCTATTTGGTGGATTTATAGGTATGGTTATATCTATAGCAATATCTAAAAATATTTATGACATAATTATAAATACATTAATAATAGCTTTATCTACAAATTTAATGAATTTATTAGATTTAAGGCCAGGAAGAGCTATAAAGGGATATTTACTTATATCAATAGGACTATTGTTTACATTAGGGAGATATACAAGAAATCTTTTACTATTAATACTTCCAAATGTAATTGCATATTTTAATCAAGATTTAAAAGCAAAGGCTATGATGGGAGATACTGGTTCTAATGTATTAGGAATATCTATTGGTATATTATTCGTAATGGGATACTCATTAAAAGTTAGAATTATTTGGTTAGTATTTTTAGTATTTATACATATACTTACAGAAAAATATTCACTAACTAAAATAATAGAAAATAATAAATTTTTAAATTTCATAGATAAGTTAGGAAGGTAACCTTATGATAAGTAAAAAATTAGGAATAGTTGAATCTATAGTAGATCAAAATGGAGAACTAGATGATATAAGAGTAAAGATAAATGGAGAGATACAAAAAGCTTATAACTATCCTAAAATTACAGGTTGTATAAATGTAGGAGACGAAGTTGTTTTAAATACAACAGCAGTGGAATTAAGTTTAGGAACAGGTGGATATCATTTTGTTATATCTAATTTAAATAATTTAGAGTCTGATTTTACTAAAGGTGGACATATAATGAAATTAAGATATACACCACTTCAAATTAAGGTTGATTCTGTAGAAGAACAAGAGAGTTCTTATCATAATATGATAGAGAATTTTTCTGGTTTAGATAATATGCCAGTAGTGGTGGGAAGTTTACATAGTATGTTAACGCCTTTTGTAGCATCATATAAAAGGTTAAATCAAAATAAAAGATTAGTATATATAATGACAGATGGAGCAGCTCTTCCTATATTCTTAAGTAAAAATGTACATACATTAAAGGAAAAAGGTTTAATAGATAATACTATAACAATCGGAAGTGCATTTGGTGGAGAATATGAATGTATAAATATATATACAGCTTTAATAACAGCGAAGGAAGTTTTAAAAGCTGATGTAGTATTTGTAAGTATGGGTCCAGGAATTGCAGGAACAGGAACTAAATATGGATTTACAGGTATAGAGCAAGGTCCAATACTTGATGCAGTAAAAAAACTAGGTGGAATGCCTGTATCTATACCTAGAATAAGTTTTGCAGATAAGAGAGATAGACATCAAGGAATATCTCATCATAGTATAACTGTTCTTAAAGAAATTGTTAATGTAGATGTTAATTTACCTATTTGCGAGTATAGTGCTGATAAATTAGACTATATTAAAGATCAAGTATCAAAAAATGAGCTAGATACAAGACATAATGTTGTATATATAAAAAATGAAAATTCTAAAAATGATTTAGAGCATTTTAATCTAAAGGTAAGAAGTATGGGAAGAAACTTTGAACAAGATAAAGAATTTTTTGAAGCAGCTAGTACAGCAGCTTATTACATAACGGAGGTTTACAATGATAGTAGAAGAGAAAACCATAAGTAGTGATAGGATATATACAGGTAAAGTAATAAGCTTAAAAGTTGATACTGTAGAGATTGAAAATAAAGGATATCAAAAAAGAGAAATAGTAGAGCATCCAGGTGCTGTAGGAATAGTGGCATTAACGGATGATAATAAAGTTGTTCTTATAAAACAATTTAGAAAGCCTATAGAACAAGCAATATGGGAGATACCTGCAGGTAAACTCGAAATAGGAGAAAATCCTAAGGAATGTGCAATAAGAGAACTAAGAGAAGAAACGGGATATAGTGCTAAAAATTTAAAATTAATACATAAATTTTTTACATCTGCAGGATTTTCTAATCAGAAAATATATATTTTCTTAGCAACAGGTCTTACTAAAGGTGAACCAGAATTTGATGAAGATGAAATTATAGAAGCATATGAGATTGATATAAATGAAGCTCATAATATGATTTTAAAAAATGAAATAGAAGATGCAAAAACTTCAATAGGAATTTTACTAATTAAAGAATTAATATAAAAAGGAATAACCTCCTCTTTTTGTACATACTATTTTGTAAGATACAAGAGGAGGTTATGAGTTTGAGAGGAACATATAATAAACATTATTTTAGAGAAATAAATAAACAATTAATAATTATTGGACTTATATTTTTAACAGCAGTAGTTATGGGTACATATTTAAATAAAATATGGCCAGATTATCAAAGTAAAATAGTAACTAGTGTTAATCCTATTGTAGAGTATTATAGCTCTAACATATCAGTAAGAAATATAGTAATGGCTAATTTAAAATCAGATATATCATTCATGATGGGTATTTCTTTAACAGCATTATTAGTAGTTACATTTCCTTTAGCTTTATTAAATTTTTTACTAAAAGGGATATCTATGGGCTATACTATAAATAGTATTATATTAGCTATGAAATTAAAAAGTATAAAGTTTATTTTAATAACTATATCAAAAAATTTAATTATTATAGTAGGATCAATTATACTTATTTTAATTTCTATCAATTATATAAAAGAAATTGTATTTGAACTAAAAAAGAATAAAAATAAAAGTAACATTAAATTTTTATTTTCAAGATATATTTTAAACTCAATAATTGTACTAGCTATAACTATTGGTTTACAAGCTTTACTAAACACTGTAATTATTAGTATTATTAAGTTCCTAGTCATATAAAGGAGTTTACTATGGAAGTTGTAAAGGAATATATAGACTATATAAAAGATAAAAAAAGGTTATCAAATAATACAATATCGTCTTATTATATAGATATAAGAAAATATATAAATTATTTGAATTCTATAAATTTAGAATTAAATGATGTAGTAGAAAATGATATTATAGGATATATAATAAATTTGGAAAAAGATAATGTATCTGTTGCTACAGTATCTAGAATGATATCATCAATTAAGTCTTTTCATGATTATTTATTCTTAAATCATATAACTAACAATAATCCGGCTAAAACTATAAAGAAACCAAAGATTGAAAAGCAAGACGTGGATATACTAACAGAAGAAGAAATAGAAGCTTTATTAAAATTTCCTAAATTAGATACACCTAAATTAATAAGAGATAAAGCTATATTTGAAGTATTATATGGAACAGGTATAAAAGTTTCAGAATTAGTTGATATGGATATTGATGATGTTGATTTAGAGTTAGATTATATATATTGTAATATTTCAAAAAATAAGAGAGTCATACCACTTTCAGATATAACAAAGACTTATCTAGAAAAATATATAAAAGAAGCTAGATTAAGTTTAGCTGATGAAGATGAGAAGGCTTTATTTGTAAATTCATCTGGTCAAAGATTTACACGTCAAGGCCTTTGGAAGGTAATAAAAAAATATGCAAATATTGCTAATATAAATAAAAATATTAATCCTAGTATGCTTAGGCATTCATTTGCAATCCATTTATTAAACGAGGGAGCAAATATTGCAGTAGTTAGCAAAATATTAGGAAATGCTAATTTATCTAGTTTACAAGCATATTTGAATCATATAAATAAAAATATGAGAAGAGAAATAAAAGAAAAACATCCTAGAAAATAAACAGTTAAAGGAGGAAGACCATGAATAGAATTATATGGATAGTAATTGATAGTGTTGGTGTAGGTGAGCTACCAGATGCAAAAGACTTTGGAGATGAAGGTGTAAACACATTAGGTCATATAGTTAAGGAATTTAATGATATAAAAATACCTAATATGATAAAATTAGGATTAGGTAATATAGATGGAATAGACTATATAAATAATTATGAATCTCCAATTGGTGCTTTTGGAAAATGTAGTGAAGTTTCACAAGGAAAAGATACAACTACAGGACACTGGGAGATGACAGGATTATTAGTTGATACTCCTTTTAAAACTTTTGAAAATGGATTCCCAAAAGAAATAATAGATGAATTTGAAAAGAGAACAGGTAGAAAAGTAGTAGCTAATAAGCCAGCATCTGGAACAGCTATATTAGATGAATTTGGTGAACATCAAATGAAGACTGGTGATGTAATAGTTTATACTTCAGCAGATAGTGTATTCCAAATAGCAGCACATGAAGAGATAATTCCATTAGAAGAATTATATGATATGTGTAAAATAGCTAGAGAAATAATGATGGGTGAATACGCAGTAGCGAGAGTTATAGCAAGACCATATGTAGGACCATGTAAAGGTCAATTTGAAAGAACTTCTAATAGAAGAGACTATTCATTAAATCCTTTTGACAAAACAGTTCTTGATAATATAAAAGAAAAAGGACTTGATGTTATAGGTGTTGGAAAAATAGAAGATATATTTAATGGTCAAGGTATAACAGAGGCGATACATACTAAAGATAATATGGATGGAGTAGACCAAACTATAAACTACATCAAAAAAGATAATAAAGGATTAATATTTACTAACCTTGTAGATTTTGACTCAAAGTATGGTCATAGAAGAAATATAAAAGGTTATAAAGAGGCATTAGAAGAATTTGATGCTAGAATACCTGAAATAATAGAATCTATGAATGATAAAGATATACTTATAATAAATGCAGACCACGGTAATGATCCTGCATATAAGGGAACAGATCATACTAGAGAATATATACCTTTATTAGTTTATGGTAAAGATATAAAAGCTAATACAAACTTAGGAACAAGAAAAAGCTTTGCAGATATAGGAGCAACAGTTGCTGATATATTAGGTGTTTGTGAAACTAAAAATGGTACAAGTTTCAAAAATGAAGTAATGAAGTAATTTTGGAGGACAGATAAATGGAAAACATATATGATAAAATACAAGAAAGTGCACAATTTATACAAAGCAAATGTGAAGTAAAACCTCAAATAGGTTTAATATTAGGATCAGGACTTGGGGTATTAGCAGATGAAATACAAAATCCTGTTAAAATAAAATATAATGAAATACCTAATTTCCCAGTTTCAACTGTTGAAGGACATGAAGGATGTCTTGTATTAGGTGAATTAGAAGGAAAAATGGTAGTAGCTATGCAAGGTAGATTCCACTACTATGAAGGTTATACTCAACAAGAAATAACTTTCCCAGTAAGAGTTATGAAGGCTCTAGGGGCAAATACTATAGTTGTAACTAATGCAGCAGGTGGAGCTAATACAGATTTTAAACCTGGAGATTTAATGGTTATAAAAGATCATATAAACTTAAGTGGAAATAATCCATTAATAGGTAAGAATGATCAAAGACTAGGACCTAGATTCCCGGATATGTCTACTGCATATACTCCTAAATATATAAACTTAGTTAAAGAATGCGCTAACAAATTAAATATAGAATTACAAGAAGGTGTTTATGCATTCTTTAGTGGACCAACTTATGAAACTCCTTCAGAAGTAAGAATGGCTCAAATATTAGGTGCAGATGCAGTTGGTATGTCTACAGCTCCAGAGGTAATAGTAGCTTCTCACTCTGGAATGGAAGTTATAGGTATATCTTGTATAACTAATATGGCAGCTGGAATACTTGACCAGCCACTTGATCATGAGGAAGTAATAGAAACAACAAAAAAAGTAAAATCAGAATTTTTAAGTTTAGTTAAATCAGTTGTTAATAATATATAAATATAATAATTAAGGAGAATTATTATGAGAGTTTACGACATAATCAGTAAAAAAAGGGATAATCAAAAACTTAGTAAAGCTGAAATTGATTTCTTCGTAGAAAAGTATTCAAAAGGTGAAATACCTGATTACCAAGCAGCAGCACTTTTAATGGCAATATATATAAATAAAATGGATAAAGAAGAAACTGTATATCTTACAGAGGCTATGATGAACTCTGGTGAAGTAATGGATTTATCTGATATAAAAGGCATAAAAGTTGATAAACATAGTACCGGTGGTGTTGGAGATAAAACTACAATAGCCTTAGCTCCATTAGTAGCAGCTTGTGGAGCACCAGTTGCTAAAATGTCAGGAAGAGGACTTGGACATACTGGAGGAACTTTAGATAAATTAGAAGCTATACCAGGATTTTCTATAGAAATGGATTCTAAGAAATTTATAGATTCTGTAAATGAACACAAAATAGCAGTTTGTGGACAAACTGCATCCATAGCAGTTGCCGATAAAAAAATGTATGCATTAAGAGATGTTACTGCTACAGTTGATAATATATCTCTTATAGCAGCTAGTATAATGTGTAAAAAGCTAGCTTCAGGAGCGAATGCAATATTACTTGATGTAAAAACAGGTGATGGAGCATTTATGAAAACTTTAGATGATTCATTTGAATTAGCAAAGGCTATGGTTGATATAGGTTGTGGAATGAACAGAGATACTATAGGAATGATTACTGATATGGATGAACCATTAGGATTTGCTGTTGGTAACTCTTTAGAAGTTATAGAAGCTATAGAAACATTAAAAGGAAATGGTCCAAAGGATTTTGTACTTTTATGTGAAACATTAGGTTCATATATGTTAGTTTTAGCTAAAGTAGCAAAAGACTTTGATGAAGGTTTAATAATGATAAGAGAAGCTATAACTTCAGGTAAAGCACTTGATAAATTAAGAGTATTCATAGAAAATCAAGGTGGAGATAAGAATGTCGTGGATGATTATACATTATTGCCACAAGCTTCTAAAATAGTTCCTATAAAAGCTAATAAAGCAGGATATATAAGCAAAATAGAAGCAGAAGAAGTTGGAATATCAGCTATGATTTTAGGCGCTGGTAGAGAGACTAAAGAAGATATACTTGATTTATCTGCTGGTATAGTGTTAGAAAAAAAGGTTGGAGACTATGTAAATGAAGGTGAYATACTAGCCTATATGCACTTAAATAAAGAAGAAAAATTTGAACAAGCAAAAGAAAGATTTATAAATGCTTATTCAATAGTTGAAGAAAAAGTAGAACCTAAAAAGTTAATCTACGGAGTTGTAACTAAAAACGAAATTAAAAAATTCTAATATTATGATTAAGAAAAGCCTAACGTGTAAAAAATAACGTTAGGCTTTTTATTATAAAATAAATTTACAACTTGTTCGACAAATTTATTGAATTTTTTTATGCTTAGATTTATAATATAAAGGATATAAATATGTATAAGGAGTAGATAACTTTATGAATATAAATAAAAAAAGATTAGGTATAGTAGGAGTAGTTTCTATTATATTTGTACTATTGATATCGGTATTTATATTTACATTTACACAAATGGGTCCATATGATAAAAATAATAAAGAAGGTATAGTAGTTGAAATACCACAGGGATCAACAACAAATACTATATCGGACATTTTATATAAAAATAAATTAATAAAGAATAAAGTAGTATTTAAATTATCAGTGAAGTTAAGCAATAAGGCACAACAATTTAAAGCAGGTAAATATTTATTTAATCAAACTTACTCAAATAAAGAAATAATAAATGATATGTCATTAGGAAAAGTATATAATGATGGGATAAAAGTAACTATTCCAGAAGGATCTACTTCTAGAGAAATAGTTTCTATTCTTGTAGACAAAAAATTAGGAAATGAAGATAATTATGAAGAGTTGATATCAAATCCTAAAGAATTTTATAATGATTTTAAATTTTTAAAAGAAGATGATATAACATCATTAGAAGGCTTCTTGTATCCATCAACATATTATATTGATGAGAATGCATCTGAAAAAGAAGTTTTAAGTACTATGTTAAGTAAATTTAATAAAATATATACAGATGAGTTAAGAGATAGGCAGAAAGAACTAAAAATGACAACAGAGCAAGTGATAAATTTAGCATCCATAGTAGAAAAAGAAGCAATATTAGATGTAGATAGACCTAAAATAGCTAGTGTATTTTATAATAGGCTAAAAATAGGTATGCCTCTTCAATCAGATGCAACTATACAGTATATATTCAATGAACGAAAGCAAATAGTAACATATGATGATTTAAAAATAGATTCACCGTATAATAGTTATAAAAATAAAGGACTTCCTCCTACTCCAATATCAAGTCCAGGAATAGAGTCAATAAAAGCTACATTATATCCTGAAAAAACAGATTATTTATATTTTGTAGCAAAGATGGATGGTGGAAATAACTATAGTACAAATTATGAAGACCATTTAAAATATGTAAAAGAGTATAAGGATGAAAGAGATAGACTAAATAAAAGTAAAAATAATTAAGGGTATTAGTTGATATTTAAACTATGGATTATGTCTTAAAATACTAAGATATAATCCTATATTAATGTTATTACTGTAAGGAGTGAATTAAATGAGTAATATAGTAAATAATTTAGTAGAAGATTATATAAGAACTACTTTAAAGGATAAAGATGGATTATTAAAAGATTTAGAAGTATATGCAAGTGAACATAATGTACCTATAGTACATAAAGAAGTATCTGAGCTTTTAAAAGTACTACTAAAGGTTCAAAGGCCAAAGAGAATATTAGAAATAGGTTGTGCAATAGGATATTCTTCTATATTATTTGCATCAGTATTAGATGAAGATGTGGAAATAATAACTGTAGAAAGAAATGAAAAAATGATTGAAAAAGCTAAAGAAAATATAAAATTAGCTGGATATGAAAATAATATAACTATACTAGAAGGGGATGCAGAAGAATTATTAAAAGAAGTTGAAGGACCTTTTGATATGATATTTATGGATGCAGCTAAAGGGCAGTATAAGTTATTCTATGATATGGTAATAGATAAATTAAGAGTAGATGGATTATTAATTTCGGACAATATATTATATAAAGGAATGGTAGCTCACGATGACTTTGTTATAAGAAGAAAAAAAACCATAGTAAAGAGAATGAGAAACTATTTAGATTATATATGTAAATGTGAATATTTATCTACATCACTAATACCAATAGGAGATGGAGTTGCATTAAGTTATAAAAATAATAATAGAGGTGATATGAATGCATAAGGTAGAGTTACTAGCAGAAGCTTTTAATTTAAACTCATTAAAATTAAATATAGAAAATGGGTGTGATGCAGTTTTTATAGGTGATGAACTTAAAAACTTTTCTATAGATGAATTAAAGAACAGTGTAGAGTATGCTCATAATCGAGGAAAAAAAGTTTTTGTATCACTTAATAAAATACCTCATGAAAAAGATATAAATGAAATTAAAAAATATATAAAATCTTTAGTAGAAACAGGAATAGATGCTATAGTAGTAATAGAACCAGGTATGTTGACTATTGTTAAAGAGGTATCAAAAGATGTAACTGTGCATTTAAGTGATCAGGCTAATATAACTAATTATGAAACTGCACAATTTTGGTATAATCAAGGTATAAAGAGAATGATTGTTTCAAAAGAATTATCATGTGAAGAAATAGGTCAAATAAGATTAAACTGCCCTGTTGATATGGAAATCGAAGCATTAGTTCATGGATCATTATTTATATCACATTCAGGTAGAAAATTATTAAGTAATTTTTTAACTGGTAAAAATGCTAATAATGAAAATAATATAAAATCTAAACAATACAATTTAGTTGAGGAAAAAAGACCAGGAAAATATTTCCCTGTATATGAAGATGAAAGAGGTACATTTTTATTTAATACAGAAGATTTATGTATGATAGAATATATACCAGAACTTATAAAATGCGGTATAACAAGCCTTAGAATTGATGGAAGAATGAAGGATGAACAATATGTTGCAACAGCTGTAGCTGCATATAGAAAAGCAATAGATGCTTTTTATGAAAATCCTAATACTTGGGAATTTGATCCTCTTTGGTTAGAAGATTTAAATAAATTAAATAATAGGAATTTTACATCAGGATTTTATTTAAATAATCCTAACAAAGACGAGTAAAATAAAGCTATATTATATATTAAGGAGAATTGACAWTATGAACAAGAAGAGACCACTTATAATAGGTATAACAGGAGGAACAGGATCAGGTAAGAGTACAGTTTGTAAAGCTATAATAGAAAATATACCTGAAGAAAACATAGCTACATTAGAGCAAGATGCATATTACAAAGATCAATCTCATTTAACTTTTGAAGAAAGATTAAAAACAAATTACGATCATCCACTTTCTTTTGATAATAAATTACTTATAAAGCACTTAGATGAACTATGTGAAGGTAAAACTATAGAAAAACCAATATACGACTATGAATTACACACTAGAAAGCAAAATGAAACAGTTACTATAGCTCCTAAGGATATAATTATAGTTGAAGGTATAATGATATTTGAAGATGAAGAACTAAGAGATAAATTAGATATAAAAATATATGTAGATACAGAAGATGATATAAGAATACTTAGAAGAATACAAAGAGATATAAAAGAGAGAGGAAGAACTGTAGATTCAGTTATAGAACAATACTTATCAACAGTTAAGCCTGCCCATGATCAATTTATAGAACCTTATAAAAAATATGCAGATATAATAATGCCAGAAGGTGGACAAAACGAAGTTGCAATAGATATAGTTATAACTAAAATAAAAACTCAATTAAATTAATTATAATAAAGTATTAACCCCTTAGATATTGTTAAAAATAGTAAATATCTAAGGGGTGATTTTATGCAAAAAAAAACGACTTTACCAAAGCGAATAATAAGAAGAACACATAGTATATTTTTAATATTTATAATAGGATATTTAGTTTTAATATATARAACTGCAGATATTCAAATTATAAATTCTGACTTATACAAAGAAAAAGTTGAAAGTCAAAATACTAGAAAAATAGAGCTAAATAGTGGAAGAGGAACTGTATATGATAGAAATGATAAGCCTCTAACTGATAATCAAATATCTAAAATCATAGTAGCAACTAAAGAAGAAATATTAACTGATAATAAAATTAAAAATTTAGTAGATAAAGTAATTAGAGACTCGGATGGAGAACTAAAAAAAGATGTACAATATAATGTTTTAGAATCAGTAGTAGAAATTGAAGTAAAAGAGATAGATTCTAATACTGAAAAATTATTAGAAGAAAGTGGTGTAATAGTAGAAGAAAGAAAATTAAGGTATTCATCAGATGGACTTTTATCTCATACTATAGGATATATAAATAGTGTAGATAAGATAGGACAATATGGAATTGAAAAAAGCATGGAAGATTTATTAAATAATTCTCATGAAGAATATATTTCTGTTTTTAAAGCTGGTCAAGCTGGAAATGAAGGAAATGAAAATATAGGAATACTAAAAGGAACTATACAGACAATAGATCAAAATAATGACGATAGACATATAAAGTTAACTATAGACCAAGATATACAAAAAATTGTTGAAAGCGTAGCTGATAAGGAAGAAAACCCTAGTGCAATAGTAGTATCAGATGTAGATACAGGAGAGATATTAGCTATAAGTTCTAGACCAAACTTTGATCAGAATAACTTATCTCAATATATCACTAGTAAAAATGGAGAAACTATGAATAGGGCAATTCAGGTTAGTTACCCTGTTGGTTCTATATTTAAGATAGTAGTCCTTTATGCTGCACTAGAAAATAATATAATAGATGAAAATTATGAATATGATTGTAGTGGAAATATAAGTATAGGTAAAAATAATGAAATTTTAAATTGTAATAAATTAGATGGACATGGAGTACAAACTTTAAAAGAAGCTTTTTCTAATTCGTGTAATCCGGCATTTTTAGATATAGCTATGAAAGTTGGTAAAGATGAAATAATAGAAGCAGCTAAAAAACTAAAACTAAGTCAAAAGATAGATATAGGATTGGATGAAGAAAAATCACGAGATATTCCAAATGATATTTCTATAAGAAATTTAGCAATAGGACAAGGTAGTATGGAATTTACACCTATACAAGTTAACCAAATGACTCAAATAATAGCTAATAATGGTACATATAAGCAACTTTATTTATATGATAGTATATTAGATTCAAATAAAAATATTATAAAAACATTAAAAGGTTCTAAAAATCAAGATATAATATCACCATATTCAATAACTAAAGTAAAAGAAATGATGAAAAATGTATCTAAGGAAGGTACTGGAAAGGATTTAAATGATTTACCAGGTGGGTGTGGTGTAAAAACAGGAACAGCTCAAAGTACTATAAATAATATAAAGGTAAATCATAGCTGGATAACTGGATTTTATCCAGAAAATAACCCTAAATATGCAATAACTGTGTTAGTAGAAGGAAATGAAAATGGAAATAAATCATCAATACCTTTATTCAAAGAAATATGCATAAAAATAAATAATAAAAAATAAAATTAAAGTTAGCAATTAGACAAGGTCACCTTCATATAATTTACAATGATATGTAATTAAAAGGGGGGTGTCCTTTTGACTATAATAAAATCATTTGAAAAGCCATTAACCCCTGAAGAAGAAGTAAAATATCTAACAAAATTTAAAGAAGAGCAAGATGAACATGCAAAGGAAGTTTTAATAGAGAGAAACATGAGATTAGTAGCCCATATAGCTAAAAAATACAATAATTCTAATGAGGATCAAGATGATTTAATATCTATAGGAACTATAGGATTAATTAAAGCAATAGAAACTTACAATATAGATAAAGGTACCAGACTTGCAACATATGCATCTAAATGTATTGAAAATGAAATMCTTATGAATATTAGAACTAATAAGAAAAATAAGGTGCAAGTATCTCTTCAAGACCCAATAGGTATGGATAAGGAAGGAAATGAAATTAGCCTTATTGATATTTTAGGGACAGATATTGATTATATATTAGATCAAGTAGAACTAAAGGTTCAAATTAGTAAGTTGTATGAACAATTAGATAAAATACTGACTAAAAGAGAGAAGGAAATAATACTATTAAGGTATGGCCTTACTACATGTGGATATAAAACACAAAGGGAGATAGCTGAAAAATTAGAAATATCAAGGTCTTATGTATCTAGAATTGAGAAAAGAGCTTTAAAAAAATTAAGAAAAGAGCTAAAATCTGAAAAAAGCCTTATTTAAATAAATAAGGCTTTTTTTGTTGAAAAAATCATAGATTAGACAGTTAAAAACGACAAAAAAACTTATATGAATCTGCTAACATTACTTATATAGCAAAAAAGAGAATATTACCTTATTTTATATATCAGATTTAGTTAAAAAACAATTAATTTTAGATAAAGTTTATGAATTTAGAAAAAGGATGGTGATTATTATAATGGATTTATATAAATATAAGGAATTATTAGAAGTTATAAATATAATTGTTATATTTTCTATACCCATGGTATCTGTAATATTTTATACATTAAATAAAGACACTAATCTATTAATAGAATCTATTATATATATATTAGAATTTTTTATGTACATATTATTAATTAATCCTAATAAAACAATAAATATTATAATACTAGGTATAATATTT
>NZ_CP048741.1:1858258-1864571 GCF_018336475.1 Romboutsia sp. 13368 | reverse complement strand
TAAAATTATATAATGAGATAGTATTATTTAATAAAAGTGAACTAAGTAATAAAAAAACATATATAAAAAGTATTGAAAAAAATATATATTTAGAAAAAAAAGATCAAAAAAATTATAAAGATGAAGTTTTAGAAATTAGTAAAAAAATTAGCAAATCAATAGAAGAATCTGACATACCAATATTTATTTTAGATATTAATAAAGAATTTATAAATAGTAATGAATCATTTAGACAATTAATAAGTGAATATAAACATGAAGATAAATTTGACATATTAAAATATTTAGAATTTAAGTTCCCGAAATATAGCGACATAATGGATGAAATAAAAAAATCGATAACTGGCAGTAATATTAGTATAAATATTCAATCTTATGATAAAAAAATATATAGATTTGAATGTAAAGCAGATATTTTAGATGATAAGCATATTATTATCTGTATACTAAAAGATATAACTCAAACTACATTAATACAAAATAAGTTAAATGAAAGTGAGCAAATGTACAAAAAATTAATGGATGTTTTAAATGAAGGGGTTATAATACATGACAATAAAAATATTGAATATATAAATAATAAAGGACTAGATATATTAGGTTTAAATAGTGATAAAAAACAAATATCTATAGAAAGTATAAAAGATATTATAGTTAAAAAATTTAGAGAAAAATTTTTATCAAACATAGAATTAGTAATTAGTAAAAAAGAAAATAAAGTTACAAATAAAATAGAGTTATTAAATGGAAAGATAGTAGAATTAGTCACTACAAATATAAATATAAATAATGAGGATTTACTACTTAGTATAGTTATAGATGTAACAGAACTTGAAAATACAATAATGAATATAGAGCAAAGTGAGAAAACATATAAATTACTATTACAAACATTACCAGAAGGAATTATAATTATAAATCCTAAAAATAATAATCATATTTATAGAAATGAAGCTAGTATGAGACTTCTAAAGACTGTAGGTTTAGAAAAACTAAATGAATCAATAAGAAATTACTTAAGAGAAGAAGAATATGGGACATTTAAAAGATTTACTGTAGATAAGATAAATAATATTGATATATCTTTAGCTATTGTTAAAAGGGAAGAAGAAGATACACTTGTAGTAGTATTTAGAATTTTAGATTATGAATTTAAATCATTACAATTAGAAAAAGAATTAAATAATATAAATACAAAAAATAAGTTTAAAACAGAGTTTTTATATAATATAGCTTATGAAATTAAAAAACCAATAGATTTAATATTTAAAGCTAATAATAGTTTGATTAAAAGTGAAGAAGAATATAGATCTGATAATATTAATAATCATACTAGATTAGTTAAGCAAAATTGTTATAGACTTATAAAGCTTCTAAATAATATAGAACATGTAAGTAGAATTGATAATGGTACATGTAATATAAACTTAAGTAAATGTGATATAGTTAAATTGATTGAAAATATAGTAAAAATATCTACATCATATACTATTAAAAAAGGAATATACATAGAATTTAAATCTGAAATAAATAAAAAAATATTAGCTTTGGATATAGATAAAGTAGAAAAAATAATTTTAAATATATTATCAAATGCAATTAAGTTTACAAATTCAGGTGGAAAGATAACTGTAAGTATATACATGCTAAATGAACAAGTATGTATATCTATAAAGGATACAGGTATAGGAATACCAAAAGACAAGCTTGAGGTAATATTTGAAAATTTTGAACAAATAGATACAACATTATCTAGAGGCTGTGAAGGTACAGGAATGGGACTTTCTGTTGTACATAAATTAGCAAGTTTAAATAATATAAAAATAAATGTAGAGAGTGAATTAAACAAAGGAAGTGAATTTAAAATAATTTTACCTAATAATATATTAAGTAAAAATATTAAACTGCAAGATAAGTTTAGCCAAATTGAGAAGATAGAAATAGAATACTCTGATATATATCTTAATCTAACTTCTTAAAGGTGATTAATAAGGAGACTAATATGTATAAGTATATAAATATATTTAGTATATCAATTTTTCTTACTAGTATATACATATTATATGCAAATTGGATTACTAAAAAAAATAAAAAGAATACTATGTTATATATAAATATAGCAACTATAGTTATATATCAATTTATATTATTAAGCCGTAAATTTGATACTAGTTTATTAAATTATAATAGCCAGATACTTATAATTTTGCTTATATTAAGAATAAATTTATATAATTTTAAAAATCATAATTTAAAAATTGTAATGAATATGAATTATATATTAACATTATTTCCAATATTATCAGTATTTAACTATAGATTATTAGAGTTTGATAAATTACTTTTAGCATGTATCTTGATGACAACAGTATATATGTTTTCTATAAGTATATACAATTATAGCTTGAGTAACATATCAAAAATTGTAATAATTTTAGATTTAGCATATATAATGATAGGATTACTATTTGATAATAATTTATATGTTATGAATTTAGGAAGTATATTAAATTTTATATCAGCATTATTAATATTAGTAGAGATATATAAAATATATATACATGAATGTGAAATGAAAAATAAGAAAATTTTAAATAAGGTAAATTTATATGAAGAAGAAATAAAGAATGATGATGAAAAATTAAATATAAATAAAGATATAACAAATGCTATAAAAGAAAATTTAAATAAAAAGAAAAATCTTTTAAATGTAATTTTAGATCAAAGTAATAAATGTGTAATTCTAATAGACAATTTAGGTAATATAGTTAATGAAGATGAAAGCTTTTACAATATGTGGAAGGAGTATAAATTATCTAAAGGTAATTTAAGTTTATTGGAATTCTTAGATAATAGTGTGAAAAATAAAGATAAATTCTTGAAATATCTTAGCTTATTAAATAAAAATACAGATAAACTAAAAGGTGAATTTGAAGGCAAGGACGGTAGGTACTTTGATTGTACTTATTGTAAAATAATTGTAGATGATAATGAGCTAGGTTTTATTTGCTATGTAGATGATATAACATACAAGAAAAAAAGTGAAATGAAAATAAAAGAAAATCAAATTAAGTATAAAAAAATAGTAGACAATATACCATATTCTATATTGTTAACAGATGAAAATAATATTATTTATAACAATAGGAAAAGTCAGAATATAGATGTTAGAAATAAATCAATAAATAATATTATATTTAATTCTGAGAAAAATGGAGAATTTAACTATATATATGAAGATGGAAATGAAATTTGCTTGAATATAGATAGATCAAGTTTTAAAGATAATCACAATAAGAAAAATGTAATTGCCATTAGAGATATAACTAACTATAAAAAATTATTGAGAAAGCTAAAACTAAGTAAAGAAAAGTATGAATCTTTGGTTAATATAATACCAGAAGGAATATATATATCAAATTTTGATAATAATAGTATAACTTATGCAAATTCTAGATTTTTAGAATTGACAAACTCAAAAAACATTGAAGATATAAATTTAGATGATATAAGTGAAAGTATGATTTTAACATCGTCTAAAGAAAGTGGAAGCTTAAAATTCCAAAGAAAGATATTAAAGAACTCTAATAAGGATATTCATATAGAATGTGGAGGAACAATTATAGAAGTAAATAAAAAATTAAATGTAGTTGGTATAGTAAGAGATATAACTGAAGAAGTAAAAACTGAATTAATGGAAATAGAGATAGAAAAGCAAAAAAGAGAAAATAAAATAAAATCTGAATTTTTTATAAATATGTCTCATGAATTAAAGACACCGTTAAATGTAATATCATCAGCAAACCAATTAATATCAATCTTACATAAGGATGATATAAAATATAATCCAAATAGTAAACTTGCAAATTCTGTTGATACTATTAAGAAAAATTCTGATATATTAATGGAAATAATAAATAATATAATGGATTTATCTAAACTAGAATTAAATTTCTATGAGAGTAATAAAGATTATTATAATATAGTAACTTTAATTGAGGATATATCYTTAGGATTTAGTAATTATGTTAAAGATAATAATATAGAAATTCTCTTTGACACAGATGAAGAAGAAAGTATAGGATTAGTAGACCCTAAAGATATAGAAAAAATTATATTAACTTTATTAACTATGGTACTTAGATACTCAGATGAAAATAGCATAGTAGAAATATTACTTACTAATAAATATAATAAAAATATTATATGTATAAAAAATAGTAAAGGATATGACTATAATAAATATATAAATGACAAAGATAGAAGGATTTTAGATATTGCAGTTTCTTTAGCAAAAAATATAATAATTTTATATAATGGAAAAATAGATATAAAAACTGATTCAGATAAAAATATAGAAATTTGTGTAGAATTTAACTTAKATAGCGATATAAAGCATTATAAAAATAGAATAAAGGATGATAATGATGAATTTGTTTATCAAAAGTATTTAAATATGTGTAACTTTTAATATAATATAGTATATATATTTAAATAAATGGAAATAAAACAARGGAGAATAAAATGAAAATAAATTCAAGTACAACGATGATATGTCTTTTAGGTCATCCTATAAAACATAGTTTTTCACCAACTATACATAATTATTTATTTGAAAAGTATTTAAAAAATAGCATTTATGTATGCTTTGATGTAAAGGAAGAAGATTTGAGTGAGAGTGTACTAGGAATAAAAGCTTTAGGTATAAAGGGATGTAATGTAACTATACCTCATAAGGTGAATATAACTAAGTATTTAGATAGTATAGATGAAAATACTAAGTTAATAGGAGCAGTAAATACTATAAAAAATGAAGGAGGAGTATTAAAAGGATATAATACTGATGGACGTGGTTTTGTAAAATCTATTTTAGATAAAGGTTATAAAATCAAAGATAAGAAGATAATGATAATAGGTGCAGGAGGAGCATGTAGAAGTATAGCTATTGAATTAGCATCTATAGGTGCTGAATCTATAGAAATTAGAAATAGAAGTTTAGAAAAAGCAAATGAAATTGTAGAGTCTATAAAAAATAATTTTAAAACAATAGTGAGTTGTTCTAGAAATACTATAGAAAAAAGTTGTTTAGAAGATATAGATATTTTAATAAATACTACTCCACTAGGTATGGAAAATGATTTATGTCCAATAAATACAGAAATAGTAGTAAATAAAAAAATGTTAGTTTGTGATATAGTGTACAAGCCTAATGAAACAGTTTTTTTGAAATGGGCAAAAACAAATAACCTAGATGTTGTATATGGGATAGATATGCTTATAAATCAAGCTTTAGAGGCATTTTATATATGGACAGGAGTAAATACTTGTAGTGATGATTTTAAACACATAAAAAAACTTTATAAAGAAATTAATTAGTAAAGTTTTTATTAGGAGGAAATTTGAAAAATAGAAATTCTGGATTTACATCTATAGAGTGTGTGATTAGTTTATCTATATTATGTATTATAGTTTATATAGTTTCAGTATCTTTATATAATAATTATTATATTTTAAGTAATAATATATCAAAAACTGAAATGGACAATTTAGCTAAATCTATTTTGCATTATACTAAGGATGATATTCGAAAGAAAGGTATAATAACAGATTATATTGATACTGAAACTATAAATGGATACAAGGTTGAAAGAATAATAGAAAAAGATAAAAATTATTATAAATGCTATAAGGTTACAATAGAGATAAAGAAAAATGAAATAATAAGGAAACTTGAAAGTTATGTATTACAACAATAAAGGATCAGTATTAATATTTATACTAATTGTATTTTCTGTTGTGAGTACAATAACTATGATGTGTATAGGATTAAATTATAGCAATAGCAAAATTAGTATATTAAATTATCAAAATTTAGTTATAGAAGAGTCGTTATTAAGTTCAATTGAAATTGTGCATAGTAATATACTGAAAGAAGTATCTATAGCTATTGAAAATAGTGATACAGAAGATGAATTTAAAGAATATTTTCTGGGAAATGAATTCATAAATAATATAAAAAGCATATCAAGTAGCAAAATAGAAAATGTAACTATAAAAATACCAACCAATATAATTTGTGATTCCAATGGATTAATTACATTTAAAATAGAAAGTATATTTAAAAAAGAGAATTATTTAAAAAGATACAGTGCTAGTGTAAAAATAGATACAAATTTAGGTAATTATAAGGAAATTGAAGGCACAGTAATATCAGATAATAGTATAAATATTGAAAATGAAAATTATGAAAACATAAATGATAAAGATGGCTATGAACTTAATAATGTTGAAATTAATGAAAAAGCTACATCAA
>NZ_CP048741.1:1854813-1858253 GCF_018336475.1 Romboutsia sp. 13368 | reverse complement strand
AAAATGAAAATTATGAAAACATAAATGATAAAGATGGCTATGAACTTAATAATGTTGAAATTAATGAAAAAGCTACATCAATAAAAAATAAAGATGAAATATTCATAAATCCAAGTGATTTAGTAGTAGTTTATGATTATAAGGAGATATAAAGTATGAAAAAAGAAGGAATGTGACTTTAGTAGAGTTAGTAATAACCATAAGTATAATATTATTAATAACAACTTTATGCTTTCCTAAAGATAATATAGAAAAATATCAGGTTAACTCGTTTATAAAACAGCTATGCTCTGATATAAGATATGTGAGAAATATAAATATGATGGGAAATACAAATGCATATGTATACTTAGAAAAAAGTGATGATGGTAGTAGTTTTAAATTAAATGAAAATAGAAAGGATATAAAACAAGTATATTTACCTAAAGATTGTAAAATTCAATTTACAAGACCAATAATAAAATTCAAAGCAGATGGCACACCTCTTCCTTCAGGAACTACTATAAAGATTATCCATAAAAATAAAGAAATAGAAATAACAATAGTACCTATAAGTGGTAGAGTACTTATAAAAGAAGGTAAATATGAAATATAAAAAAGGATACATACTTATAGAGAGTGTAATAACATTAACTGTAATAATGATATTATCATCTATAATTTATTCTATATTTAATCTAACTATAAATATAAAAACAAATATAGAAGATAAGATAGAACTTCAACAACAGGCTATGGAAATAACGGATTATATAGATGAATTAATATCTAATTCTAAAGGTATAATAGGTATAACTTCTAAAGAAGGTGTAGATGGATTTTTGTCTGTAACATCGATTAAATGTAAGTATAAAAATGACACTAATAAATTAAAGGATAAAGAAATTAAGTTTATTCCAAGTAGTAACAAGCTATTTATAAAAGATGTTACAGCATATAGTGGATATGAAATTGGAGATTATGTAGATAAAATACTCATATCAAATGATTATAATGATAAAATTATAGATATAATATTAGAATTATCTAAAAATAAACAAGTTTATAAAACTAAGTTTACAGTAGATATATTAAATTTTGAGGGAGAAAATTTATGAGAGTAATATTAATAGGATTTATGGGTGTAGGAAAAACTTCTGTAGGTAAAAAGTTAGCAAAAAATTTAAATATAGATTTTATAGATACAGATTGTGAAATAGAAAAAACTACCAACAAAACTATAACTAGTATATTTGAAGAATATGGAGAGAAACATTTTAGAAAATTAGAAAATAATGTTTTAAAAAACTTAGTACAAAGCAACGATAAAATAATATCAACAGGAGGAGGGATAATAGTATCTAAAGAAAATTGTGAAATATTAAAAAAGGAAGAAAAGGTAATATTTTTAGATGCTAGTACAGAAACTATAATACAACACTTATCTAAAGAAGTATGCAAAAGACCATTATTAAAAGATAGTAAAAATTTATATAAAAAAATAGATGACTTAATGTCAACAAGATATGAAAAGTATAAAGAAGTATGTGATATAACAATAGATGTAAATGGCAAAAATATAGACGAAGTAGTTAGTCAAATACTTGTTTATATTAGATAGTTTATGATATTATAATTATAGTAAATTGTAATCAAGTAGTTGGAGGTAATTGTGAAAATCTTAGTAATTAATGGTCCTAACTTAAATATGCTTGGAAAAAGAGAACCGCATATTTATGGAAATGCAACACTAGAAGATTTAGAATGTTTTATAAAAGATACATTTGAAAATAAAATAGATATAGAATTTTTTCAAAGTAATCATGAAGGATGTATAATAGATAAACTTCATGAATCAAATGATATATTTGATGGAGTTGTTATAAATCCAGGAGCATTTACTCATTATAGTTATGCTATCTATGATGCTATAAAATCTATAAATATTAACTGTGTAGAAGTACATATTTCTAATATTCATCAAAGACAAGAAGAATTTAGAAAGAAAAGTGTGACAGCAGGTGCATGTATTGGACAGATATCAGGATTTGGATTTTATGGGTATATCTTAGCTATAAATGCAATTATTAATAGTATATAAATACTATAATTGACTTGACAAGATTACAATAGAGTATATAATTTACAGAGGATACAATAAAAGAGGATACATATAGGTAAAATAGTAATTTTAAAAAATATTTACCTAAAATTAAATAAAGATATTTGATTATACTAATAATATAATTGATAAAATCCTAAGTATCGAATAATAAATTTATTTATATATGGAGGAAACCGAAATGGTAAATGCAAGTGATTTCAGAAAAGGTGTAACATTCGAAAAAGATGGTCAACCATGTTTAATAGTTGATTTCCAACACGTAAAGCCTGGTAAAGGAGCAGCTTTCGTTAGAACTAAATACAAAAACTTAAGAAATGGAGCTATAAGAGAAGAAGCTTTCAACCCAAGTGACAAATTCCCTAAAGCTCATATAGATACAAGACAAATGCAATATCTATACAATGATGGTGAATTATACTACTTCATGGATGAAGAAACATATGATCAAATACCATTAAACTATGAGCAAGTTGAAGATGCTATAAAATTCTTAAAAGAAAATGAAGTAGCTACTATAAGATTCTATCAAGGACAAGCTTTCCAAGTTGAAGCTCCAAACTTTGCAGAATTAGAAGTAGTAGAAACTGAGCCAGGAATAAAAGGAGATACAGCAAGTAACGTAACTAAAGCAGCTACAGTAGAAACTGGAGCAGTTGTTCAAGTTCCTTTATTCATAAACCAAGGAGACAAAATAAAAATAGACACTAGAACTGGAGAATATTTATCAAGAGTTTAGTAATTTATGTATAAAAAGCTTGTATATCTTAATAATAAAGATGTACGGGCTTTTAATTTATATAAAAAAGAAAGAGAGGGGTACATATGAAGTATTTATATGAAGAAGTAGCGTATTTAAAAGGTTTAGCAGAAGGGTTAGAAATATCAAAAGAAACTAAGGAAGGTAAAATAATACATAAGATAATAGATGTATTAGAAAATTTTGCAGATTCTATAGTAGAACTAGATGAAGAACAAGTTGAATTAGCAGAGTATATTGAGTCTATAGACGAAGATTTATCAGATGTAGAAGATGACTTATATGAAGATGAGGATTTAGATGAAGATTGTGATGATCTTAGCTTTATAGAAATGGAATGCCCAAATTGTAATGACTTAGTAGAAATAGACGAAGAATTATTATATGATGATGAAGTTGATGTAGTTTGTCCAAACTGTAAAGCAATAATATTATCTTCTGATAATGATGGTGACTATGATTGTATAGACTGCGACTGTAGAGAATAATTAAATATAAATTAAAATGCCTATGGGTTTTACTCATAGGCATTTTAATTTAATTATTATATAAGATATTTTTTTATTTATATAAATTTTA
>NZ_CP048741.1:1842298-1854731 GCF_018336475.1 Romboutsia sp. 13368 | reverse complement strand
TTATTTTCTAGGATGTTTTTTTTTTATTTCTCTTCTCATWTTTTTATTTATATAAWTTTTATAATAGAGATGTTAAATCTAATTTTATTTTGCAATAGTTTTAGAAAAATAGTACACTATAAGCTAGGGAAAGTTAAATCGGAGGTATCATAATGCAATTAAATAAAAACATATTAGAAAATATAGATCAATTTGAAGATATTATCGGATATAAATTTAATAATAAAGAATATATACTAGAAGCACTTACTCATAGTTCATATTCTAATGAAAATAAAAATTATAATTTTAATGAGAGATTAGAATTTTTAGGAGACTCTGTTCTTAGTATAGTTATAAGTGATTATTTATATAAAAAAGAGAAGGAGTTACCAGAAGGAGAACTTACTAAATTAAGAGCGAATATAGTATGTGAGGAATCTCTAAGTGAAGTTGCTAAAAATATAAAATTAGGCCAATTTATGTTACTTGGAAAAGGTGAAGAAGCTACTGGTGGAAGAGAAAGAATATCTATACTTGCAGATGCATTTGAAGCAGTAATAGCTGCAATTTATTTAGATGGCGGTCTTAGACAATCTGCTAAGTTTATATTAACTTATATGAAAGATATAATTATAAATTCAAGAAAAGGAAAAATATTTAGGGATTATAAAACACATCTTCAAGAGGTTTTACAAAGTAAAGGCGAAGTTAATATATGGTATAAGCTAATAGATGAAAAAGGCCCAGACCACAATAAGAAATTTGTTATGCAAGTAGGAATAGATAATAAGATATTAGGCTTTGGAGAAGGTAAGAGTAAAAAAGAAGCAGAACAAGTTGCAGCAAGAAAAGCCTTAGATAGTATGATAAATTAAACTTGACTAAATTTAATAGCAAAGGATGATGAAAATGAAAAAGAGAATAATACCTATATTTGTTCCACATAGAGGTTGTCCACATGATTGTATTTTTTGTAACCAAAAGAAGATAACAGGAGTTAGTACAGATATAACTAGTGAAGATGTAAGAAATATCGTAGATGAATATTTAACGACTATAGATAAAGATGCTAGTGTAGAAATTGCATTTTTCGGTGGAAGTTTTACTGCTATAGATGTTGATATACAAAAGAGCTTACTATCTGTAGCTAAAGAGTATGTAGATAAGGGATTAGTAAACGATATAAGAATGTCTACTAGACCAGATTGTATAGATGAAGATATATTAACTATGTTAAAAGAATATAGAGTAAGTATAATAGAATTAGGTGTTCAGTCTTTAGATGAAGACGTACTTAGAGATAGTATAAGAGGACATCATGCAGAAGAAGTATTTAAGAGTGCAAAGCTAATAAAAGAATACGGAATTCAATTAGGACTTCAAATGATGGTAGGACTTCCATCAGATGCAGAAAGAAAATGTATAGAAACAGCAAGAAAGTTTATAGAAATGAAACCGGATTGTGTAAGGATATATCCTACTTTAGTAGTAAAAGAGACAGGTCTTGAAAATTTATTAAATGCAAAACAATATAGTCCATTTACACTAGAAGAAAGTGTACAAATAGTAAAAAAACTTTTAGCTTTATTTTATGTTAATAATATAAATGTAATTAGAGTAGGGCTTCAAGCAACAGATGATATACAACTTGGGAAAGCTATACTTGATGGACCTTATCATCCAGCTTTTAGAGAATTAGTTGAATCTGAAATGATTAAAGATTACTTAAAATCTATTGTTATAGAAAATAAGGTTAAAAGTAATATGATTGTAAAAACAAATAAAAAGAATGTATCTAAGATAATAGGTAATAAAAAAAGTAATGCTAATTATATGAAAAGTCAGTTAAATATAGTATTAAAGACTAAAGAATCAAATATAGATATAAATACATTAGAAATAATATTAGATGATAAAATAGAAATAAAAATAAGTATGAATGATATTTATGAGAATTTATACAAAATATATAACCTTTAGTTTTATCTTTGAAGGGAGAGATGACGTTGTATTTAAAAAGGCTAGAAATAAAAGGATTTAAGTCATTTCCTACAAAAACAGAGATAGTTTTTAATGAGGGAATAACTGCTATAGTAGGACCTAATGGAAGTGGTAAAAGTAATATATCAGATGCTGTTAGGTGGGTTTTAGGAGAACAAAGTGCTAAAAGTCTTAGGGGTGATAAGTTAGAGGATGTAATATTTGTAGGAACAGAGACTAAAAAAGCAATGAATTACTGTGAAGTAGCTATAACTGTAGATAATTGTGATAATAAGTTAGATTTAGGATTTAGTGAAATAACAATAAAAAGAAGAGCTTACAGAAATGGAGAAAGCGAATTTTTCTTAAACAACAAAAGTTGTAGGCTAAAAGATATAAAGGAAATATTATTAGATACAGGTATAGGTAAGGATGGATATTCAATTATAGAACAAGGTAAAGTTGATGAGATTCTTAGCAATAATCCTGTAAATAGGAGAAAGGTATTTGATGAAGCTTGTGGTATATCTAAGTTTAGATATAAAAAACAAGAAGCTGAAAGAAATCTAAAGCATACTAAAGAAAATTTAGAAAGAATAGATGATATATATATAGAAATAGAAAATCAGCTTAAACCATTACATTTACAACAAGAAAAAGCTGTAAAGTATTTAGAGCTTAGTGAAAAATTAAAATCATTAGAAGTTAATTCTTGTATAAAAGAAGTGGAAGAATTAGATGTAGAATTAGATGAATTAAATAAACATAGTGAATTATTAGGAAATCAATCTACTGAAGTTCAAAAACAAAAAGATACAATAGAAAAAAATCTTGAAGAAACTAATAAAGAAATAGAAAATATAGACGAAAATATAAATAAGTCTCAAGAATATATAAATACGATAAAATCTGTAATATCTCAAAAGGATGCACAGGTAAACTTAATAAATGAAAAAATAAGAAACTGTAAAAGTGATATAGAAAGAAATAAAGAAGAACTTATTTATATAAAAGATAAATTAAAAAATGATAAAACTAATTTAGAAGAATTAGTAATTCAAAAAAATAAAAATGAAGAAAGTATATGTAATCTTAAAGTAGATATAAAGTCTATTGAAACTGATAATAAAGATAGCAAAGAAAAGATAGAAAATATAAATCAAAAAATAGAAAATTTAAAAGATGAAATAATAAATCTTTTAAATAATAAGCAAGAAGCTAGTAATAAACTATCAACTTTAAATGCAAATACCGAAAATATAAATATAAGAAAAGATACTATAGATTTAGATATAATAGAAATACAAAATAAAATATCTCAAGCTAATGAAAAAATTTCTAGTAAATTAAAAACTTTAGAATCAAAAAATAAATCTATGGATGACTTGAAAACTTATAAAAATAAATCAAATAATGATTTAAATAATTTAACTAATGAAGTTAATGATATTGAAAAATGTATTCAAAGAAATAAATTTAGTTTAAGTGACTATAATTCTAAACTTAATATATATGTTGAAATGGAAAATCATTATGAAGGGTTTAATAAAGGGGTAAAAGAAGTTCTTAAAAATAAAAGTTTACAAGGAATACAAGGAGCTTTAGGACAAGTTATAGAGGTTCCTTCTAAATTTGAGAAGAGTATTGAAGCTGCATTAGGTGCATATATGCAAAATATAATAACAGATAATGAATCTAGTGCTAAGTTTGCTATAAACTACTTAAAGAAAAATAATTTAGGTAGGGTAACATTTTTACCTATGAATATAATTAAATCAAATAAAATAGATGATAGAAATATAAAACAAGGTAATAGTTTTATAGGAATTGCTAGTGATTTAATTAAATATGATAGTAAGTATAGAAATATAATTGAAAATATACTTGGAAGAACTATAATAATAGATAATATAGATAATGCTATAAAATTTGCTAAAGAAAATAATCATAAATTTAAAGTTGTAACTTTAGATGGAGAAATATTAAATCCAGGTGGTTCTTTAACTGGAGGAAGTTTAAGAACAAGTGGGAATATATTATCTAGAAAAAGACTTATAAATGAGTATACTGAAAAAATAAAATCTTTAAATATAGAAATAGATACACTGCACAAAAGAAAGAATAAATTAGATACAAATATAAAAACTTTACAAGCAAGTTTAACTGAAAATAGCAAAAACATAGCTAATCTTGATAAAGAACTTATAATTGAAAGTGTAGAAATTAATAAGTTTAAAGATGAAATAAAATCTTTACAAGAAAATATAAAAAAATTAGAAAATGAAAAAAATGGTTTAGGATCTAATTTAGAATATACATTAGAAAAAACTGATTTAATAAAAGATGAGATAACATCAATAGATAAAAAGCATAATGAAAATAAGCTTGAAATAGAAAATCTTACTAGTGAATTAAAAGAGTGTAATATAGTATACGATGGTAAAAAAGTTATATTTGATAATTTAAACTTAAATTTAGTAAAACAAAATCAAATCCAAGAAGGTTTAACTAGAGATATACAAAGAATAGAGAATGAAAATAAACAACTTGAAAATAAATTTATACAAATAGAAAAATCTTTAGAGGAAAAAACAATAGAAACTGCTAAGTTAGAAGAAGAGATAATCATAGAAGAAACTGAAAAAATAAGTTTAGATAAACAATTAGTAGATAATGCTAGAAGTTTAGAAACTAAAAAATTATCAAAAGACAGCTTGAAGGAAAATTTAGATAATTTAAATAAAGAACTAAAGAATATAGATAGACAATATATGCACCTAAAAGAAAGTTTATTTAAAGTAGAGAGTAAGATAGAAAGATTAAAGTCTAATAGAGAAGATCAGATAAAAAGTTTATTTGAAAAATATGAAATAACTCTAGAAGAAGCTATAAATATAAAATCTGATAATCTTGAAATAGATAAAAAATATCTTGAAAATTTAAGAAGAGAAATAAGAAATCTTGGAAATGTAAATTTAGACTCTATAAAAGAATATGAAAATATAAAAGAGCGCCATGATTTCTATAGTGAACAAAAGAAAGATCTAGAAGAATCTATAGAAGTAATTGAAAAACTTATATATGAATTAGAAGAAAATATGAAAAAAGAATTTGAAATTAATTTCAATGAAATAAATGAAAACTTCAAGTTTGTATATAAAAGACTATTTGGTGGTGGTCATGGAGAATTAAAAATAATAGATAAAAATAATATACTAGAAAGTGATATAGAGATAACAGCTCAACCACCAGGTAAGAAAATGAAAAACTTAAATCTACTATCAGGTGGAGAAAAAGCACTTACAGCTATAAGTATATTATTCTCTATAATACTTGCAAAACCAACTCCATTCTGTATACTAGATGAGATAGAAGCTCCACTAGATGATGCAAATATATTTAGATTTGGAGAATTCCTAAAGGAATTATCTAAAGAAACACAGTTTATATCTGTTACGCATAGAAGGGGAACTATGGAAGCTGCAAATTATATATATGGAGTAACAATGCAAGAAAAAGCCATATCAAAGGTTTTAAGTTTAAAACTTGATGAAGCAGAAGAAATTATAGATGCTATATAATAAAGTTAAGGCAAGTAGCTAATAATTAGCTACTTACCTTAAAAAATAAGTGAATTAAAAGTGTATATTATCTATAAAATTAATTTTAGGAGGAATATAAGTGTTAAAAAAGTTATTCAAATTTGGTAAAAAAAATCAAGAAGAAGTGCAATCTAATGAAGTTGTGAATGAACAAGAAGTAATAAATGAAGCAAATAATAAAGATACATCAAAAGAAAATGAAAAAGTAGAAACAAATGAAAATCAGCAACTACAAGAAAATACATCTGAAGAAATAGATGAAGAGAATTCTAACGATGAAAATGAAAATGTACATAATGAAGTAGTAGAAGAAACTACTATAGAAGAGTTACATGTAGATGAAGTATACGAAGATAAAGATACAAAAGAAACTGCTATGTCTTTAGAAAATATGAACAAGCAAGAAGATAAAGTTGAAGAGGATATTAAAGAAGAAATAGAAAATCAAGATGTAGAAAAATTAGATGATATAATATCTTCTAATGAAGTTGATGAACTAAATGTAGATGAAGAGGAAAATTCATCCGTTGAAAATACAGTAGAAGAAAATAATGAAATAGAAGAACCTAAGAAAAAAGTTAATTTATTTGAAAGATTAAAGCAAGGATTAACAAAAGCTAAGCAAGGTATCACAGATAGAATAGATGATGTATTAAAATCATATACAAAAGTAGATGAAGAATTATTAGAAGAATTAGAAGAAATATTAATAACAGCTGACGTTGGTGTAAATACTACGATGGATATAATCGATAGACTAAGAGAAAAAATAAAAGATAATAAAATAACAGAGCCACAAGGTGTTAAAGAAGAATTAAAGAATATAATAGAAGAAATATTAACTAATGAAAACTCTAACTTAAACGTAGAAAAATCTCCAACTATAATACTTATGGTAGGTGTAAATGGTGTAGGAAAAACAACTACAATAGGTAAACTTGCTAATAGATATAAACAAGAAGGTAAAAAAGTATTATTAGCAGCAGGAGATACATTTAGAGCTGCTGCAATAGAACAATTAGAAGTATGGGCAGGAAGAAGTAATGTTGATATAATAAAGCATCAAGAGGGAGCAGATCCTGGAGCAGTTGTATTTGATGCTATAAAGGCTGCCAAAGCTAGAAAGGTTGATCTGCTAATATGTGATACAGCAGGTAGATTACATAATAAAGCAAATCTTATGAACGAATTAGGGAAAGTATTTAAGATAGTAGATAGAGAGTTCCCAGAAGCTAATAAAGAAGTACTATTAGTAGTTGATGCAACTACAGGACAAAATGCAGTAGTGCAGGCTAAAACATTTAAAGAAGTAGCTGATATTACAGGAATAGTTTTAACTAAGCTTGATGGAACAGCAAAGGGTGGAGTTGTTCTTGCAGTTAAAAGTGAAGTAGATGTTCCAGTTAAGCTAATAGGTGTTGGAGAAAAGGTAGAAGACTTACAAGATTTTGATGCAAAAGCTTTTTCAGATGCACTATTTGGGAGTAATTAGTAATTAAAATAAAATGTTGACAATAAAGTCTATATGATATAAAATACAATGTGTAAAGTAAATAACCTTTACAGTATGAATCATGGAAGTGTGATTATGAATATAGAAAAAATGGTTGAGATTGGATTGTTATTTGAACAATACAAAGAACTATTAACTGATAAACAAAGAGAAATAGTTTGCTTATATTATGAAGAGGATTATTCTCTAGGTGAAATTAGCGAAAATTTAAATGTATCTAGACAAGGTGTATATGATACATTAAAGCGTTCTGAAAAAATACTAAAGGATTATGAAAAAAAATTACATTTAGTAGAAAAGATTCAAGAACAAGAAAAAATCACTAAAACTATAATAGATAAAATTGTTGACATTAAGCAAGATTTATTGCAAAATAGAGATTGTGCTAATTTAATCCCTAAGATAGAAAATATAGAAGATATATGTAGGGAGATGTTGAAATGATATTTGAAGGATTATCTGATAAACTACAAGGAGCACTTGGTAAGTTAAAATCTAAAGGTAAGCTTACTGAAAAGGATGTCAAAGATGCTATGAGAGAAGTTAAACTTGCTCTTTTAGAAGCAGACGTTAACTTCAAAGTAGTTAAAGATTTTGTAAAGAAAGTTCAAGAGAGATGTGTTGGACAAGATGTTATGAGTAGCTTAACTCCTGGACAACATGTAATAAAAATAGTTAATGAAGAATTGACAAGTTTAATGGGTGATGTATCTAGTAAAATTACTATATCTCCTAAGCCACCAACAATAATAATGATGGTTGGTCTTCAAGGGGCTGGTAAAACTACGACATCAGGAAAACTTGGAGGTTACTTTAAGAAACAAGGCAAAAGACCACTTCTTGTTGCCTGTGATATATATAGACCAGCAGCGATAAAACAATTACAAGTTGTTGGAGAAAAATTAGATATACCAGTATTTAATATGGGTGATAAAGAAAGCCCAATAAATATAGCTAAAGCAGGACTAAGTCATGCTATAAAAAATAATAATGATTTAGTTATAATAGATACAGCTGGTAGACTTCATATAGATGAGACTCTAATGGATGAATTAAAGTCTATAAAATCTGAAGTTAAACCACATGAAATTCTTCTAGTAGTTGACTCTATGACAGGACAAGATGCTGTAAATGTTGCAGAAAGTTTCAATGATGCACTTGGAGTAGATGGAGTTATACTTACAAAACTAGATGGAGATACTAGAGGTGGAGCTGCACTTTCTATAAGAGCTGTAACTCAAAAGCCTATAAAGTTTATAGGTATGGGTGAAAAGCTAGATGATTTAGAACCATTCCATCCAGATAGAATGGCATCTAGAATACTAGGTATGGGAGATATCTTAAGTTTAATAGAAAAAGCTCAAGAATCTATAGATTTAGATAAAGCTAAGGAATTAGAACAAAAAATTAAGAAACAAGATCTTGATTTTGAAGATTTCTTAGAGCAAATGGAACAAATTCAAAATATGGGTCCTCTAGATAAAATCTTAGGAATGATACCAGGTATGGGGAATATAAAAGACCAACTTGGAGATGTAGATTTAAATGGCAAAGAAATGAAAAGAACAAAAGCTATTGTTCAATCTATGACATTAGAGGAAAGAAGAGACCCAAGTATATTAAATGCTTCTAGAAAGAAAAGAATAGCTAGAGGTAGTGGTACAAGTGTACAAGATGTAAACAGACTTATAAAACAATTCAATGAAATGAAGAAAATGATGAAGTTGTTTACAGGATCTCAAAAAAGTATGAAGAAAAGGGGCGGTTTTCCCGGACTTCCTTTCTTTAAATAAATAAAAAAACAGACAAAAAATTATTCGGAGGTGCTATTATGGCAGTTAAAATAAGATTAAAAAGAATGGGATCAAACAAGAAGCCTTTCTACAGAATAGTAGTTGCTGATTCAAGATCTCCAAGAGATGGAAAATTCATAGAAGAAATAGGATACTACAACCCAGTTTCTCAACCAAAGCAAGTTAAAATAAACGATGAAAAAGCTGTTAAATGGTTATCAAATGGTGCTCAACCAACTGATACTGTAAAAACTTTATTAGTTAACAACGGTGTAATGGAAAAATTCGAAGCTTCTAAGAAATAATAATTTTTAATTAGGAGAGATGATTATATGAAAGAGCTAGTGTTAGATATAGCTAAAGCTCTAGTTGATAATCCTGATGCAGTTGTAGTTGAGGAAAGTAGAAAAAATGATGAAATCATTTTAAAACTTACTGTTTCTCAAGACGACATGGGAAAGGTTATCGGAAAGCAGGGCAGAATAGCTAAAGCTATAAGAACTGTCGTAAGATCTGCTGCAAATAGAGAAAAAGTAAAAGTTTCTCTTGAGATAGTATAAAAGGATTAGGTATATGCCTAATCCTTTTTGTATATAATCAAAACACATAATTATATTAAATAAATTTAATAATATAATTATGAAAGAAATGCACAAACATGCTTAACATAAGGAGATATATTAATGGAAAAGCTAACACATTTTAAAATAGGACAAATAGTAAATACTCAAGGATTAAAAGGTGAAGTTAGAGTTTATCCTTTTACTGATGATATATATAGATTTGATGACTTAGAAGAATTCTACTTAGGTAAAGATTTAGAAACTAAGTGGAAAGTTGAAAGAGTTAGATATAAAGGCAACATGGTAATAATGAAAATAAAAGATGTTGATAGAGTTGAAGATGCTGAAAAGTTAAGAAATAAATTTATGTTTGTATCAAGAGAAGATAGTAGAGAATTAGAAGAAGGTGAATTCTTTATAGCTGATATGATAGGTATAGATGTATACACATTAGATAATAATCATATAGGAACATTAAAAGATGTATTACAATATGCAGCTAATGATGTATATGTTATAAAAAGTAATGAAGGAAAAGAATATTTAATACCTGCTATAACTAAGTTTGTACCTACTATAGATATAAATGAAAGAAAAATGATAATAGACCCTATTAAGGGAATGTTAGATTAGGTGATATTATGAGATTTCATATAATGACACTTTTTCCAGAGATATTTAATTCATATATGAATGAAAGTATAATGAAAAAAGCTGTAGAGAAAAACCTAATAGAAGTAAATATATATAATATAAGAGATTTTTCTACTAATAAACATAAAAAAGTAGATGATTATCCATTTGGTGGTGGAGCAGGTATGGTAATGACTCCACAGCCTATATATGACACATATAAACATATAGTAGAAAAACATAATATAAAAGAGCCTAGAGTTGTATACTTAACTCCTAAAGGTAGGGTTCATAATCAAGGAATTGCACAAGATTTTTCAAAATTAGATGACGTAATATTCTTATGTGGGCATTATGAAGGTATAGACCAGAGAATAATAGATTTAATAGTAACAGATGAAATATCTATAGGAGATTATGTATTAACAGGTGGAGAGCTTCCTGCACTTATACTTATAGACTCTATATCAAGGCTTATACCTGGAGTTTTAGGTCAAAATGAGTCATTTGAGGAAGAATCTTTTAAAGATAATTTATTAGAATATCCACACTATACTAGACCTAGAGAGTTTATGAATCTAGAAGTTCCAAATGTTTTACTATCTGGAAATCATAAAAATATTGATAAATGGAGACATGAAGAATCGATAAAAATTACCAAAGAAAGAAGACCAGATTTGTATAAAAAAGCTTGTAAATAAATAATATATATAGTATAATTTTAGATGTTGAAAAAATAAACGGGCATTCCTCTTTTTACACGTAGGAGGTAATTAAGAATGTCTATGATACTAGGAGGAAGAATAATGAACGAATTAGTAAGAGCATTAGGACAAGAACAATTAAAGAACGAAGTTCCTAACTTTGGACCTGGGGACACAGTAAAGGTACACGTTAAAATAGTTGAAGGTAAGAGAGAAAGAATACAAGTATTCGAAGGTGTTGTTCTTAAGAGACAAGGTGGAGGAATACAAGAAACTTTCACAGTTAGAAAAATATCTTTCAACGTTGGTGTAGAAAGAACTTTCCCAGTACATTCTCCAAGAATAGAAAAGATAGAAGTAACTAGAAAAGGTAAAGTAAGAAGAGCTAAACTAAACTACTTAAGAGGTAGAGTAGGTAAAGCTGCTAAGATAAAAGAAGCTAGATAATTAAACTTTACTATAAATTAAAGGACTGATTTTAATCAGTCCTTTTTCATTTTAAAACTAAGTAAAATATATAAATAGTGTATTTAGTTTATAGATGTTATCATAATATGTTTTTTATAAGATGAATATAAAATAAGCATAAAAATAAATATTATGGTATAATAGAAAAGTTAAAATAAAAAGAGCGATAATTTGCATAAAGGAGTGATAATCATGGCAAGAGGAGACAGAATGGGAGAAAACTATGATGATTATCTAAGAGATGATAATTTACATATAAACTGGTATCCAGGTCATATGAAGAAGACTAGAGATTTAGTTAGAAATAACTTAAAGCTAGTTGACGTTGTTGTAGAACTTCTAGATTCTAGAATACCATTTAGTAGTAGGAATCCGGATATAGATAATTTAGCTGGTAATAAACCAAGAGTTGTTATATTAAATAAATGTGATTTATCAGATAGAGCTAAATTAGATAAATGGATAAAATACTATAAAGACCGTGGAATAAAAGCTATACCAGTTGATACATTAAAAGGTGTAGGATTAAATAAATTAATAGATGAATGTAAAAATGCAGTCAAAGATAAAATGGATGCATTAAAAGAAAAAGGTAGAAAAGAAAGACCTATAAGAATAATGATAGTTGGGATACCTAATGTAGGAAAATCATCTATAATAAATAAATTAACAGGTAGAAAAAGTACTGTTACAGGAGATAGACCAGGTGTAACTAAAGGTAAGCAATGGGTAAGATTAAAAGGAAACTTAGAACTGCTTGATACACCAGGTATACTTTGGCCTAAATTTGAAGACCAAGAAGTTGCACTTAACTTAGCATTCTGTAGGGCTATAAAAGATGAAATATTAGATGTTGAAACTTTAGCTCTTAGACTTATAGGTAAGCTTATGGAAATTGAACCTGAGAAACTGAAGGCAAGATATAAGCTAGAAGAACTAGGTGATAGAGACATAGAAACTATGGATATGATAGGACGCAAAAGAGGCTTTATAATGGGTAATAAAGAACTTGATTATACTCGTATAGCTACAACAGTTTTAAATGAATTTAGAGATGGAAAAATAGGGAAAATAACTTTAGAAGTTCCTGAAGATTATAAATAATAAATAATAATAAAAAAATCACTCATTAATTGAGTGATTTTTTTATTATTATTTATTACTACATAAGAGATAATATAATTTACAAATAAGT
>NZ_CP048741.1:1840797-1842273 GCF_018336475.1 Romboutsia sp. 13368 | reverse complement strand
AAATAAAGATGATAAAATCAGTTTAGAATATTATATAGATAAAAAAGTATCATATATATAATATAAGACAGAATAATTTAGGGAGAATTATATGGGTAAGACAAATAAAGATATAATAGTAGTAGGATTTGCACTGTTTGCAATGTTTTTTGGAGCGGGAAATTTAATATTTCCACCTTTTTTAGGAGTAGTATCTGGTTCTAGCTGGATAACAGGATTTGCTGGATTTATACTAGCAGATGTAGGGTTAGCATTACTAGCTATACTAGCAGCAGCTAGATGTAATGGTGAAGTTAGTAAAGTATTATCTAGAAGTGGTAAGAACTTAGCTATAATATTAGGTTCTGCTATAATGATATGCTTAGGGCCTTTATTAGCAATACCAAGAACTGCGGCTACAACTTTTGAAATGGGTATTGCACCTTTATTTAATGGATTTAGTCCAGTATTATTTTCAATAATATTCTTTACTATAACTTTTATATTAACTATAAAGCCATCTAAGGTTGTAGATATAATAGGTCAATTTTTAACACCTGCATTATTAATTGCATTAGGAGTATTAATTGTTAAAGGAATATTATCTCCATTAGGTGAAATGAGTTCAACTTCATTAACTGAAAATTTATTTGCAGAAGGTGTAAAACAAGGCTATCAAACTATGGATGCATTAGGAGCAGTAGCTTTATCAGCAGTTATAATATCATCTCTTGTAAATAAAGGATATAAAGATGAAAAGCAAAAAGTTAAGCTTACATTAAAAGCTGGAGTAGTTGCGGCTATTGGATTAATCTTAGTTTATGGTGGATTAACTTATCTTGGTGCAACAGTTTCTACAATGTACGGTAAAGATGTGGTTCAAACAAGGTTGATAGTAGAAATTACAGCATCGCTTCTTGGTGATACAGGAAAAATAATATTAGCAATAATAGTTATGTTAGCTTGTTTAACAACAGCTATAGGATTAACTTCTGCAACAGCACAATTTTTTGAAAAAATTACAAATGGAAAGTTAAAATATGAATTAATAGTTACTGTAGTTTGCATATTTAGTGCTATAATATCAAATTTTGGAGTAAGTACTATAATAAAGTTTTCAGGACCAATATTAGATATAATTTATCCTGCAACAGTTGTACTTGTTGTTATGACTTTATTTAGTAATAGGATAAAAAATGATAATGCATTTAAAGGTGCAACTTATATAGCATTATTAGTAAGTGTTTTAACAGTTGCAAATAACATGGGGTTAGTAAATATTTCATTTATAAATAAACTACCATTTTCATCTATAGGRTTTAACTGGATAGTACCGGTTTTAATAGGAGGAATTATTGGTAATTTAATTAAATTTGATAGTATACATAAAAAAGGATTACAATTTAAAAATAATAAAATTGGATAATATATAAAAATCACTGGTAAAAATCTTACCAGTGATTTTTATATATAAAGACGTTATAATATATTAATAAA
>NZ_CP048741.1:1836224-1839480 GCF_018336475.1 Romboutsia sp. 13368 | reverse complement strand
ATAATATATACTAAGATATTTAATAAATATTAGTTATACAGTGTAAATTACATGAGGAGAGTAATATGAAAAGCAATAGTGTTAAAGAAATAAAAGAAATTATAGATAATTTAAGTACTGATAAATACTTAGAATACATTGATGTATTAAAAAGAGATGAAAGAAAATCAGTTCAAAATATAGCTATTAAAATGGCTAAAAAATTAGATTCTATTAGAAAAGAAGAAGAAAGATTAGAGCTTATAAATACTTATGAAAATGAAGGTTACTCTAAAGGATATTTATATATAGGTGGAATAGATGAAGCTGGTCGTGGTCCACTAGCAGGTCCTGTAGTAGCTAGTGTTGTAGTATTTAAGCCAAATACTAAAATAGAAGGTATAAACGACTCTAAAAAATTAAGTGAAGCGAAAAGAGAAGAGTTATTTGATATAATAAAAGAGCAAGCACTAGATTATGGTATAGGTATAGTTAATAACGAAGAAATAGATGATATTAACATATTAAATGCTACTTATTTAGCAATGAAAAAAGCTTTAAATTGCCTAAAAAATACTCCGGATTATTTATTAATAGATGCGGCAACTATACCTGGAATAAACATAGATCAAAAGCCTATAATAAAAGGTGATTCTAAATCAATATCAATAGCAGCTGCAAGTATTTTAGCTAAAGTTACAAGAGATAATATAATGTATCAATATGATGAAATGTTCCCTGAGTATGGATTTAAGTCTCATAAAGGATATGGAACTAAAGAACACTATGAAGCAATTGAAAAATATGGTATAACTCGTATACATAGAAAGAGCTTTTTAAAAAATGTGTTATAATTTTAAGATGAAAATCGATATAAGGAGGTCTTATTATGAGCTTTAAAGAAGTTGAAAAAATTGCAAGACAAAATTTAAATGGAAGTTGTAAAGTATGCAAAGTATGTAATGGAATAGCTTGTGCTGGTGAAGTTCCTGGTATGGGTGGAAAAGGAAGTGGATCTTCATTTATTGAAAATAGAAAAAGTTTAGAAAAAGTAAAAATAAATATGAGGGTTATACATAATGTATCTAATCCTGATATTACTATAGAGTTATTTGGAAAGAAAATGGAGGCTCCAATATTTGCAGCCCCACTAACAGGTACAACTTTAAATATGGGTGGCCAAATATCTGAAAGAGATTATATTGAACCTGTTGTAAAAGGTTGTATAGAAAGTGGTGTATTTGCAATGGTTGGAGATACTGCAGTAGATGCTTTTTTGCTAGAAAATTTAAGTGTATTAAAAGAAAATGATGGACAAGGTATAGTATTTATAAAGCCATGGGAAAATGACGATATAATAAATAAAATAAAATTAGCTGAAGAATCAAATGCCATAGCAGTAGGTGTTGATATAGATGCATGTGGACTAGTTACTTTATCAATGCATGGTAAGAAGGTAGTTCCTAAAACTATAGAAGATTTAAAGTTACTTAAAAACTCTACAAATTTACCTTTTATAGTTAAAGGGATAATGACAGTTGAAGATGCTTTAATGGCTGTTGAAGCAGGTGTAGATGCTATAGTTGTATCAAATCATGGTGGTAGAGTTCTTGATTGTACACCAGGAGTATGCGAAGTACTTCCAGATATAGCTAAAGTAGTAAAAGGGAAAGTTACTATACTTGCTGATGGAGGAGTTAGAAACGGAGTAGATGTACTTAAGATGATAGGTTTAGGTGCAGATGCAGTATTAATAGGAAGACCATTTGTAACAGCTTCATTTGGTGGTCAAACAGAAGGTGTTGTATCTTATGTTGAGAATATAAAAAATGAATTAGTTTCAACTATGATTTTAACAGGATGTCAATCTATAAAGGATATTGATAGTAAAGTAATATATAATTATTAATAAAAAAGGAGTTATTATAAAATAAAGTTTTATAATAACTCNNTAAAATAAAGTTTTATAATAACTCCTTTTACTTTAAAGCTCTATTTATATTGTTATGTTTAAGATGAGAATTTGTTGATATTACAAATATATAATATTAGTGAGTATATAAAWWWRYKWKWATATAAAAATACTTTAATATTATTTTATTTTTAGAGCTTTAAATTATTTAAATGGATTATCCATAATATTTATTATATCAGATTGTTTGATTTGTGAAATAGTATTATTGTAAGAATTTTTAATTTTATCTAAAGTTATATTATCTAAACTACTAAAATTTTCTTTTTCAGTTATAGGTAGTACCTCATAGACTATATTACCATTTTGATTATATTTATTAACCCATGTAGGAATACAATTTACTTTAGATACAAAAGTTTTTTCATTATCTTTAGTAATTTCTATATCAACCATAAGTCCATCCTCTGTAAAAGGAGTTCCTAAAAGTTCCCTTCTTTGATTTGATATAAAGTTCCCTAAAGAATATATAACTAATGTTTCGTTATTTCTATCAGTAGAAGTTATCATATCAACTGGTTGAACCACATGAGGATGTGAACCTATTATTATATCAACTCCGCTATCGCAAAGTTTTTGAGCTAATTTAGTTTGAAATTCATTAGGAGTTCTTCTATACTCATCTCCCCAATGAATTGCTAAAACTTGAATATCTGTATTATTTATATTTTTTAATGTTTTATTTATAGTGTTAAAAGCATTGTCAACACTAGTCATATCAAATACATTTAACTTATCTTTAGAATTATCTGATACTTTAATTCCATTTAAAAACTTATTTCCATCTCTAATTTCGCCGTAAGAAAATGAAGTTATACCAATACTTATTTCATTAACTTCTTTTATTAAATAATTTTTATCTAAGGTATTAGATATAGTACCTATAACATCTAAATTTTTAGATTTTAGTATACTTAATGTTCTTTCGACACCTAAATCACCTTTATCGAAAGTATGATTATTTATAGTTGAAATTATATCTACACCTGCATTTTTTAATGCGTCAGCTAATGAATCAGGTGTATTAAATGTTGGATAAGAACTATATGGTATGGTATCACCTGCTAGAGTGGTTTCTAAATTAGCTATAGCTAAATCAGCTTTTTGTATATATTTTGATACATAATTATAATTGTTATCAAATGAATAGGTATTTGTTTTAGGATCGTGTTGAGCATTGAGTTGAGGTGCATGAGCCATAACATCTCCTATCGCATTTAAATTAACTGTATGAACTTTATCAGTTGATGAAGRTTTAGAAACTTGTTCATACTTAACTACCTTATTATTCCTATGAAATGATTT
>NZ_CP048741.1:1828516-1836026 GCF_018336475.1 Romboutsia sp. 13368 | reverse complement strand
GTGATTATTAATGACAATACTTACAAAAAAGTACATAGGAGATACTTATGAATAATATTCAAAAAGGAAGATTAGGAGAAAAGATAGCAGTAAACTATCTAATAGATAATGATGCTAGTATTTTAGATACTAATTATAGAATAAATAGTGGAGAGATAGATATAATAGCTAAATTGAATGAAGAATTAGTATTTATTGAAGTTAAGTCAAGAACTAGCATAAAATTTGGATATCCATCAGAGGCTGTAAATTATAATAAAAAAAGAAAAATAATAAATACAGCTAAATATTTCATGCTTAAAAATAATTTAAATGATATACCAATAAGGTTTGATGTCATAGAAGTATATTTAAAAGAAAATAAGATAAATCATATAGTAAATGCTTTTTAGAAAGGAATATAAATGCTTAGTATAATAAATTCAAGTAATTTAATGGGGATTAATAGTCATCTAATAAAATTAGAAATAGATATAACATATGGTATTCCATCCTTTAATATAGTTGGATTAGCAAGTACTGAAATAAAAGAATCTAGAGAACGGGTAAAATCAGCTATTATTAATAGTGGCTATAAATTTCCAAATTCAAGAATAGTAGTGAACTTATCACCTGCAGATATGAAAAAAGAAGGTTCCTTTCTTGATTTAGGTATATCTATAGGGATTTTAAGAGAATTTATAAAAAAAGATAATAAATATCTAGAAGAAAGTATGTTCATAGGGGAGCTTTCTTTAGATGGTAATCTTCAAAAAGTAAAAGGAATACTGTCTATTATAATTGGAGCTAAGGAAAATAAAATCAAGAGAGTATTTATACCTTCGGATAACTTATTAGAAAGTTTGTTTGTGGAAGATATAAATATAATACCTATAAAAAGCTTAAAACAATGTATAGACTATTTAAATGGAGATTTAGATATAAATAAAGAGTCCATACTGAAAAATATAAAATTAGATGCAGATAAGATACAAGATAACATATATGATGAAGACTTTTCTGATGTATCAGGGAATTATTTTGTTAAGAGAAGTGCAGAAATAGCTGCTGCAGGAAATCATAACTTATTAATGATAGGCCCTCCAGGTTCAGGTAAAACTATGATAGCTAAAAGAATTAGAACAATACTTCCAGATATAAATAAAGAAGAGATGTTAGAAGTAAGTAAAATTTATAGTTCAATAGGAATGATAGATAATAAAAAAGGAATTATAGATAGAAGACCATTTAGAAATCCGCATCATACATCAACAAAGCAAGCTATGATAGGTGGAGGAATAGATGCAAAGCCAGGTGAAGTTGTTCTTTCTCATAGAGGAGTACTATTTTTAGACGAAATAGCTGAATTTGATAAAAAAATATTAGAAACCTTAAGGCAGCCAATAGAAGATAAAGTTATAAATATATCTAGGATAAAGTATAATTATCAATACCCATGCAACTTTTTACTAGTAGGAGCAATGAATCCATGTCCATGTGGATACTATATGTCAGAAACTGAATGCAGATGTAAAACATTTGAAATAGATAGATATATTAATAAAATATCAGGACCACTACTTGATAGATTTGATTTATTTGTAGAAGTAAATTCTATACCATATAAAGAGTTTTCCAATAATATATCAGAATCATCTTATGATATAAAAAATAGAGTTGAAAAAGCAAGAGAGATACAAAAATATAGATTTAAAGATTATGATATAAATACTAATGACGAAATGAATTCATCCATGATTAATAAATATTGCAAATTAAATCAAGAAAGTATAGATACTATAGAGTTAATATTTAATAAATATAAACTAAGCAATCGAAGTTATACAAAACTGTTAAAAGTTGCAAGGACTATAGCAGATCTAGATGGAGAAGAAGATTTGAATTCTAATCATATTATGGAAGCTTTTTCTTTTAGAAAAAGTTATTATAAGTACTTTAAGTAGAGGTGAATTATGAATATAAATGATGCTTATTTATGGCTAAAATCCATAAGCGGAGTCACTAATAATACAATAGAGCAGATAGAATTAAATAATATAGATATCAAAGAGTTAATTAATTTTAGTAATAGCGATATACATAATTTAAAAAATATAAATACAAATATCAAGGAAAATATAGTAAAATATAAAAGTCTAACTTATTTAGATAAAATAAAAGAAAATTTATATAAAAATTCTATTGAATATATAAGTATTTGTGATGAGAAGTATCCATCTCATTTAAAGAATATACATAATGCACCAAAGATATTATTTTATAAAGGAAATTTAAATTTATTAAAACATAATATCAATTTAGCTATGGTAGGATCTAGAAAATGTACTCCATACGGAATAAATTGTGCAAAATCTATAAGTAAAAAATTATCTGATATAGGGATAAATATTATAAGTGGACTTGCTATAGGAATTGATACTTATAGCCACATTGGATGCTTAGAAGGAAAAAGTAAGACTATAGCAGTAATAGGATCACCAATAGACAATGTGTTACCAAAACGAAATATAAAGTTATCCGAAAAAATATTAGATAATGGAGGACTAATATTATCCGAATACAATGTGGGTGAAGCTGTATACCCTAGTAACTATGTTTATAGGAATCGTATATTAAGTGGTATAAGTGATGGAGTTATAGTAATTGAAGCTGCAAAAAAAAGTGGAGCATTAATTACAGTAGACTATGCATTAGAACAAGGTAAGAATGTTTTCTCTGTTCCTGGTAATATAAATTCTTGTATGAGTGAAGGTTGTCATAAGATTATAAAAGAAGGAGCAACATTAGTTCATAATGTAGAAGATATTTTAAATGAGTATAATATTAGTGAATATAGTTATATAGAAAATTCTAAAAAATATGATAATATAAAATTAAATGAAAAAAGTATTGAAATATTAGAGATAATAAAAGATAATGGTATCTTGAATATAGATGAAATTTGTGATAATACTAAAATGGAAGTTAAATATGTAAATTCAATTTTAAATGAACTAGTACTTAAGGATTTATTAATTGAAATCAATAATCAAGTATACAGTTTAAATATATATATAAATACAATAAGTGGGGGTGTGTCGTTTAATGGCAAAGACATTGGTCATAGTGGAATCTCCTGCAAAAGCTAAAACAATAGAAAAATTTCTAGGAAAAAGTCATTATAGTGTAAAAGCTTCTGTAGGTCATGTAAGAGATTTACCTAAAAGTAAATTAGGTGTTGATATAGAAAATAACTTTGAACCTCAATATATAAATATACGAGGAAAAGGTGATTTAATAAAAGAATTAAAGAAAGAGGCTAAAAAGTCTAAAAAAGTTTATTTAGCAACCGACCCTGATAGAGAGGGAGAAGCTATTTCTTGGCATTTAGCTTATATTCTAGGTTTAGATCAAAATGATGAATGTAGAATAGAATTTAATGAAATTACAAAAGATGCTATAAAAAAAGCAATAAAAAGTCCAAGAAGTATAGATATAGATTTAGTTGATGCACAACAAGCAAGGAGAGTTTTAGATAGATTACTAGGTTATCAAATAAGTCCTATACTTTGGCAAAAAATTAGAAAGGGATTAAGTGCGGGTAGAGTTCAATCAGTAACAACAAAGTTAATATGTGATAGAGAAAAAGAAATAGAAGCATTTATACCAGAAGAATATTGGACAATAGATGTAGAGGCTAAAACTTCTAATGATGAAGATATAAGCTTAAAATTTTATGGAAAAAATAAAGAAAAAATGGATTTACCAAATGAAGAAATAGTAAATTCTATTTTAAATGATGTAAAAGATAAAGAAATAAATGTAACTTCAATAGAATCTAAGACTAGAAAAAAATCAGCTCCTAAACCATTTACAACAAGTATGTTGCAACAAGAAGCTGCAAATAGATTATCATTTACAACTAAAAAAACTATGAGTATAGCTCAAGAACTATATGAAGGTATAGATATTGAAGGTGAAGGTACAGTTGGTCTTATATCTTATATTAGAACTGACTCAAAAAGAATTTCTGATGAAGCTAAGGAAAAATCAAAAGAGTACATCTTAGAGTATTTAGGAGAAGACTACTACAAACCAGATTTTGATAAGGGAAAAGAAAAAGAAAATAAAAAAGTTCAAGATGCACATGAAGCTATAAGACCTACTTTAGTAAGTAGAACTCCAGATAGTATAAAGGGCTCTTTAACTAAAGACCAATTTAAATTATATAATTTAATATGGAGAAGATTCATAGCTAGCCAAATGCAAGATTCAGTATTTGATACATTAAATGTAGAGTGTAAAATAGATAATTATACATTAAAAGCTACTGGATCTAAAATGAAATTTGATGGATATACAAAAGTCTATAATTTTACAGAAAGAGAAGATAAAATATTACCGTCTATAAATAAAGGAGATATTCTTGATATTAAAGATATACTTCCTGTTCAACATTTTACTCAACCGCCAGCAAGATACACAGAAGCTAGTTTAGTAAAAACTTTAGAAGAATTAGGAATTGGTAGACCAAGTACTTATGCTCCAACTATAACGACTATATTAAATAGAGAATATGTTGAAAAACAAGGTAGTAGTCTTCATCCTACAGAACTTGGTAAAGTAGTTACAGATATACTAGAAGCTAATTTCCAAAAATTCATAGATGTAGATTTTACAGCTACTATGGAAAGTGAATTAGATGAAGTTGAAGATGGAAATATACCATGGAAGGAAGTAGTAAAAAAATCATACGAACCTTTAAGAGAAGCTATAGAGAAAGCTATAGAAAATATAGAAAAGATAAATATGGACGAAGAAACTGATGAAATATGTGAAAATTGTGGACAAAATATGGTTATAAAGCATGGTAGATTTGGTAAGTTTATGGCTTGTAAAAATTATCCAGAGTGTAAAACTACAAAACCTATTGTAAATAAAGTAGGGGTAAAATGTCCTAAATGTCATACTGGAGATATAATACTTAGAAAGTCTAAAAAAAGTAAGTCTTTTTATGGATGTTCAAACTATCCAGAGTGTGATTTTATATCATGGAATAAACCAACTGGAGACATTTGTGATAAATGTGAATCGTACATGATAGAAAAGATTACTAAGTCTGAGACTAAAATTGTATGCTCTAATAAAGAGTGTAAAAATGAAATAGTTAAGGAGAATGCTGAAAGTTAAAAAATAAGGTGCTTTATTATTGAAAAACCAATAAATTTATGTTAATATCTCTATTGCATAATTATAAGAAAACCTAACTATTTATTATTATATATAAGAATATAAGGCAGAACTTTCATGAGGAGATGAACTTAAAATGGCAAGTGAAGTATTACAAAAAACAAGAAAAATTAATAAAACATTACAAACTAGTAGTGAAAGCAATGTCTCTTTTGATTTATTAGCAGGAGCATTAGGAGAAGTTTTAAGCTCTAATGTATATGTATTAAGTGCTAAAGGAAAAATATTAGGATTACATCTTAATGATATAGAAGATAGTTCAGTTGTAGAAGATGAGTTAACTAAACAGAAAATGTTTCCAGAGGACTACAATCGAAATATATTAAAAATAAAAGATACGTTAGAGAATTTAACAGGTGATGAGTTACTAGAGGTATTTCCTTTAGAACAAGATAGATTGGAAAAGAAAACAACAATAGTTCCAATTTTAGGAAGCGGCCAAAGATTAGGAACATTAGTATTATCAAGATATAATAATGGATATGAAGATGATGATTTAGTTATAGCAGAGTATAGTGCAACTGTTATGGGGATTGAAATACTTAGAGCTATAGGTGAAGAGTTAGAAGAAGAAATGAGAAAGAAGGCTGTAGTTCAAATGGCTATAGGAACATTATCTTATTCTGAACTTGAAGCAGTTGAACATATATTTGAAGAACTAGATGGAAAAGAAGGATTACTTGTTGCAAGTAAAATAGCAGATAGAGTTGGAATAACTAGATCGGTTATAGTGAATGCATTAAGAAAGTTTGAAAGTGCAGGAGTTATAGAGTCTAGATCTTTAGGAATGAAAGGTACTCACATAAAAATACTAAATGATAAACTTATGGAAGAACTGAAAAAATTAAAAAGTCATCAATAAAGAAATAAATAAAGGTATCTAAGTATTTAGGTACCTTTATTTTAATATATAAGGAGTGATAAAATTGCCTTTAGCGGATAAATTACGCCCTAAGAAAATAGAAGATATGGTTGGTCAAAAACATATTATAGGAAAAGGAAAAGTTTTAAATAAAATTATAGAAAATAAATCTATTCCTAATATGATTTTGTTTGGTCCACCAGGTACAGGCAAAACGACTTTAGCAAATATAATAGCCAGTATAACGGGAAAAAAGTATGTTAAGTTGAATGCAGTTAATTGTGGAGTTAAAGAAATAAAAGATATAATTGATGAAAGTAAAAGGGATTTATTTTCATATAATGGAATAGTACTTATGCTAGATGAGATTCAAGCGTTAAATAAGAAACAACAACAATCTTTACTTGAAGTAATAGAAGATGGATCTGTAACATTAATAGCTAGTACTGCTGATAATCCATATTTTGTAATATATAAAGCTATTTTAAGCCGTAGCTCTATATTTGAATTTAAGCCAATAGATAAAGAAGATATATTTATTGGACTAAAAAGAGCTATAGATAATCTTGAGAAAGAGTGTAATTATGAAAGTATTAATATAGAAGATGAAGCTATATATTGTATAGCTGAGACTTGTAATGGAGATATGAGAAGCGCACTTAATAAGCTAGAATTGGCTTTTAATACAGGGATTGACATAGGTTCTAATTCTGTAAATGTTACTATTGATACAGTTATGGAATGTTCTAGTTCTAAAATATTAAGTTATGATAGAGGTGGAGATGATGGATATTCAATATTATCTGCATTTCACAAATCATTAAGAGGTTCTGATATAGATGCATCTATTCACTATTTAGCAAGGCTTATAAAAGCTGGTGATATTCAAAATATAACTAGAAGGCTTTTATGTGTTGCAAGCGAAGATGTAGGACTTGCTGTTCCTCAAGCTATAACTATTACACAAGCTTGTGTACAATCAGCTCTTCAGTTAGGATTTCCTGAAGCTAGAATTCCTCTTACACAAGCAACTATATATCTTGCACAATGTCCAAAGTCTGATTCTGTAATCTCTGCTATAGATAGAGCATTATATGATCTAGATAATATAGATATAGGTGATATACCGATTCATTTAAAAGATGCTCATTATGCTGGTGCAAAAAACTTAGGAAGAGGTGTAGACTATAAGTACCCTCATAGCTTTCCTAATAATTATGTTAAACAGCAATACCTACCTGATGCTATTAAAGATAAGAAATATTATATTGCAGGAAATAATAAAAATGAAAAGTTATTTGAAAACTATTGGGAAAATATAAAAAAAGATAATTAATATGGAAAAAGCTATTAGGTAATATTAAATTTACTTAATAGCTTTTATATTATAATAAAGAAATTCAAGTATTATTTTAACAT
>NZ_CP048741.1:1826208-1828326 GCF_018336475.1 Romboutsia sp. 13368 | reverse complement strand
GGTAAKWGYWCWMYYAKSYRMKMTASMYHTTHATDTTATAAATDTAAATTDTATTTTATTTTATAATTTAAACTTATAGAAGTACATAAGTATAAATAGTGTTAAAATTATTATAGTAAATTATAAAAAAGTAAGTAAATTCATAATAATTAAGATATAGCATGATTTTATAGCTATAATTAAAGTTATATAAAATAAATTATAAATATCAGGGGGAGCTATGATTTTAAAGGTAGATGATACTTATCATAGAAAGGTTATGAATTATTTAAAAAAAGAGCCTGATTTTAACTTGTTTATAATAGGGGATATAGAGAGGTATGGATATGATAATTACTTTTTAGATATTTGGGCAGGTATAGATAAAAAAGGGCGTATAGAAGGTGTATTATTAAGATATTTTGAATATCTGATATTTTACTCTCAAGGAAATTTTAATATAGATGAATTTTCAGAGCTTATTAATAGTTTGAATTATTTAGAGATAAGTGGAAAATTAGAGCTTTTAAAAAAACTACAACCTAAATTAGGTATATATCCAAAGAGAATCGTGAATTTCTGTGTACTTGATAATATAAATAAGTTAGATGATAATGGTGTAAGCATAAAACCTAAAAAAATAAGGTTTGGAAATATAAATAAAGTAGCTAAATTATATGAATCTATTGATGAATTTGAAAATACAACTGTAGAAAATATAAAAAATGGACTTAAAACTGGAAGAGGTTATTGTATAGAAATAAATAAAAAAGTAGTTGCAATGGCTAAAAGTACTCTAGAAACTAGAACTCATGCTATGATAGTAGGTGTTGGTACTCATCCAGATTTTAGAAATAGGGGTCTAGCTACAAAATGTGTAGTAAAAATATGTAAAGAAATAATAAATGAAAATAAAATACCATGTCTTTTTTATGATAATATAGAAGCAGGAAAGATATATAATAAACTTGGATTTAAAGAAAGAGGATATTGGGGTATATACGGCAAATAAAAAGTAATATGTGTAACTGTATATATATAATAGTTTTGGAGGATTAACATATGTATAAAATAGGAATTGACGTAGGTGGAATGAGTATAAAAGCTGGTCTTGTAGATGATGGTGAAATAATTAAAAAGTCTATTAAAGAAACTAACAAATCTGGTGGAGCAGATAACATGATTGATGATATAACGCAATTAGTTAATAATCTTCTAGATGAAAGCGGGCTATCTATAGAAGAAATATCAAGTATAGGGATAGGTTTCCCAGGAGTAGTTACAAGTGGAGGAAGAGTAAGTTGTGTAAACTTAGGCCTTGATAATGCTTTAATTGTATCTCAATTAGAAAAAAACTTTAAAGGAACTCATGTTAAAGTGGGTAATGATGCAAATGTTGCAGCACTTGCTGAATATGCTTATGGAAGTATGAACGGATACAACAGTGGAGTAATGATAACTCTAGGGACTGGAGTAGGCGGAGGAATTGTAATCGATGGAAAATTAATAATTGGTGAAAATGGAGTAGGTGCAGAGATTGGTCATACTATGGTTGCTACAAATTATTATGATTGTAACTGTGGTAACAATGGATGCTTCGAAACGTTTTGTTCAGCTACTGCTATAATAAAGTATGCACAAAAACTATTAGAAAAAAATAGAAAAAGTATAATAAGAGATATGTGTGAAAATAATATAAATAATATAACTGCAAAAATGGTATTTGATGCATACAAAGAGAATGATGAAGTAGCGCTTGAAATAGTAAATAGATTTAAAAAGTATTTAGCTATAGGAATTGCAAATATAGTTAACTTTATAGACCCATCAGTTATATCTATTGGTGGTGGAGTTTCTAATGCTAGTGATATACTTTTAGATGGATTATCTGAAGCTGTAAAACAACATCTTCCATTTAAGAAGACTGAAATAGGTGATATAGTTATTGCTAAATTTAAAAATGATGCAGGTATAATAGGTGCATCAGCTTTATAAAATTTAATAATTTTTTTAGGATGTTATTTGTAGCATCCTTATTTTTATATGTTGAATATTAAAGTATGGAATGCATACTATATAAAATAAAAATKATATAATCTACATAAGGTAATTTAGTATTATTAAATATTTAATATTATG
>NZ_CP048741.1:1816039-1825450 GCF_018336475.1 Romboutsia sp. 13368 | reverse complement strand
GGTAATTTAGTATTATTAAATATTTAATATTATGTATTATTTTACAAAATAAATTATCATATTAAGTTAAAATAATAATATTGTGTGTATAGAGAAATAATAAATAGTATATAAATTTAATTTTAAATAAAAATTTGAGTTTAAAATATATACAACGTGGTATATATACATTATATTTAATTCCTAGTAAATTAGTATGTATTTAATCTTGACAAAATTAGTAGGGTATAATAGACTTATATTAAAGATAATACCTAGTAAATTAGTAGGGATTGTAATTCCTTGTAAAGGGTGATAAATATGAAATTATCCACTAAGGGTAGATACGGACTAAAAGCAATGTTTCAATTAGCTCTATATAAGAGTGAAGGTCCTATACCCCTAAAAAATATAGCTAATAAACAGAATATATCAGAGCAATATTTAGAGCAGATATTTTCATCTTTGAAAAAATCTGGCCTAGTTAAAAGTGTAAGAGGTGCACAAGGTGGTTATCTTTTAGCAAAAGAGCCTAAAGATATAACTGTAGGTGATATATTAATAGTATTAGAAGGACCTGTTTCGCTGTCAAGTTGTTTATTAGACGAAGATATATGTGAAAATTCAGGTAAATGTGTAACAAAAGTAGTATGGGAAAAAATAAAAAAGGGTATAGATGAGGTAATAAATTCTATAACTCTTCAAGATATGATAGATGATCACAATAAAAATATATTAGAAAATGATATAACAAACCTAATTATAAAATAGATAGGAGACGAGAACATGGAAAAAAGAAGATTATATATGGATTATTCTGCGACAACTCCTGTAAAAAAAGAAGTTCTAGATGAAATGATGCCATATTTTACAGAAAACTTTGGGAATGCATCTAGTTTTCATACATTCGGAAGAGAAGCAAAAGCTGCTTTAGATAAAGCTAGAGGACAAGTAGCAAACCTTATAAATGCAAAAACTAATGAAATATACTTTACAGCTGGTGGAACAGAAAGTGATAACTGGGCGATAGAAGGTGTTGCTTTTGCACACAGAAATAAAGGTAATCATATAATAACATCTAAAGTAGAACATCATGGAGTACTTCATATATGTGAATACTTAGAAAAACATCATGGATTTGAAGTAACTTATTTAGATGTAGATGCTGAAGGTAGAGTTAAATTAGATGAACTTGAAAAAGCAATAAAGGATACTACTATATTAATAACTATAATGTTTGCAAATAATGAAATAGGAACAATACAACCAATAAAAGAAATTGGTGAAATAGCTAAAAAGCATAATGTATTATTCCATACAGATGCTGTTCAAGCAGCTGGTAATGTGCCAATAGATGTTAAAGAATTAAATGTAGACTTAATGAGTATGTCTTCACATAAAATATACGGACCAAAAGGAATAGGTGCTTTATATATAAAAACTGGTGTAAAACTTCACTCTTTTGTTCATGGTGGAGCACAAGAAAGAAGAAGAAGAGCTGGTACTGAAAATATGCCATCTATAGTTGGATATGGAAAAGCAGCTGAACTTGCTAAAGCTAATATGGATGAACATATAGAAAGACTTACATCTTTAAGAACAAGATTAATCGATGGAATACTTGAAAAAATACCATATACAAGAGTAAATGGTAGTTTAGAAGATAGATTACCAGGTAATGTTAACTTCTCATTTGAATTTATAGAGGGAGAAGGAATATTATTAATGTTAGATATGTTAGGTATAGCTGCATCAAGTGGATCAGCATGTACATCAGGATCACTAGATCCATCACATGTTTTAATGGCAATAGGATTACCTCATGAAATAGCTCATGGATCATTAAGACTTTCAATAGGTGATTTTACAACAGAAGAAGATATAGATTATATAATAGAAAAATTACCACCAGTTATAGAGAGACTAAGAATGATGTCTCCTTTATATGATGCGGTAATGAAACAAAAATAATAGCACGGAGCTAATAATATAATAAAATTTAAGGAGGAAAAAAAGATGCAATACAGTGATAAAGTTATGGAACATTTCATGAATCCAAAAAATGTTGGAGAAATAGAAAATGCAAGTGGTATAGGTGAAGTTGGAAATGCTAAATGTGGAGATATAATGAGAATATATCTTGATATAGATCCAGAAACTCAAGTTATAAATGATGTTAAGTTCAAAACTTTTGGATGTGGATCTGCTATAGCAAGTTCATCAATGGCTACAGAAATGGTAAAAGGAAAAACTATACATGAAGCATTAGCTGTAACTAACAAAGCAGTTGCAGAAGCTTTAGATGGTTTACCACCAGTAAAAATGCACTGTTCAGTTTTAGCTGAGCAAGCAATAAAAGCAGCTTTAATAGATTACTCTAAAAAGCATAATATACACATACCAGAATTAGATGGTGTTGTTATAGATGATGATCATGACCATCATCATGATATAGAAGAAGATGAAATGTAATCTTTAAAACTAAATTTAATAATTAGTATATAAATATCCCTTTTAGGTAATTACTTAAAAGGGATATTATAATTTAAAATATATTATAAAGATTAAATTAATGTATGGAGATTAGATATATAAGTTTAGTCTTTAAAAAATAAGACAAAATATATATAATAAATATAAGCAAATACGTAAGAGAAGGTGACAAAATGAAAAAAAGAGTAATGATCGGTATGAGTGGTGGAGTTGATAGTTCTGTTGCAGCATATCTTTTAAAAGAGCAAGGATATGATGTTATAGGAGTTACTATGAAACTTTGGCAAGATGATGATGATGAACTTATAGAAAATGAAGGTGGATGTTGTTCATTAGCAGCTGTTGAAGATGCTAGAAGAGTTGCAGATAGAATAGGTATACCTTTTTATGTATTAAACTTTAGCGATGTATTTAAGCAAAAGGTAATAGAACCTTTTATAGATGAATACTTAAATGGTAGAACGCCAAATCCTTGTATAGCGTGTAATAAGCATATAAAATTTGATGACTTCTTTAATAAAGCTCGTCAAATAGGATGTGACTATGTAGCTACAGGGCATTATGCAAAAATAGAAAAAGATAAAAAAACAGGTAGATACTTATTAAAAAAATCTGTTACAGATAAGAAAGACCAAACTTATGCATTATACAATTTAACTCAAGAACAATTAGAACATACATTACTTCCTATAGGTGATTATGAAAAGGAAAGAGTTAGAGAAATAGCAAAGGAAATAGGGATAGATGTTCATAATAAGCCAGATAGTCAAGAAATATGTTTTGTAAAAGATAATGATTATGCTGGATATGTTAAAAAACATTCTAAAAAAAGAATTGAAGAAGGTTATTTTGTAGATACTAAAGGTAATGTTTTAGGAAAGCATAAAGGCATAGTAAACTATACTATAGGACAAAGAAAAGGACTAGGTATAGCTTTTGGAAARCCTATGTTTGTTATTGATATAAATGCTAAGAAAAATACTGTAGTACTAGGAGATAATGAAAATTTATTTAATAAAGTAGTTATAGCAAAAGATGTTAATCTTATAGCATTTGATGAAATAACTGAGCCAGTTAGAGTAGAAGCTAAAATAAGATATTCTGCTAAGCCATCTCCAGCTACTGTATATAAAATAGATAACAACAAAATAAAAATAGTATTTGATGAACCTCAAAGAGCTATAACTAAAGGACAATCAGTTGTAATGTACAATGGTGATGTTGTAGTTGGTGGAGGAATAATTTGCTAAAAATTTTAAAAATCAATATGATTTATAGTATTGATTAATTTAAAAAAATTTAGTAATATAACATATATGGAATTTAGATAAAATTTCATATTTTGACTAAAAAATTAAATTTATTAAATACAGAGATAAGAAATAGTAAATTATTTGATGTCTTACAGAGAGAGGGAATTGGTGGAAGCCCTTAGAATAGAATAGTTGAAGCAGTCTTAGAGTATCAATCTTGAAATAATAGTATGGATTGACGGTAGTTACGTTATAGCTAAGGTTTTCCGAAGATGTCATAATTTATTATGATAATTAGGGTGGTACCGCGAATATAATACTCGCCCCTATAAGTTTTTATAGGCGCGAGTTTTTTTATTTATAAAAAACAATGTATAAAAAATAGGAGGACATTTAAGATGCAACCAATGGGATTAAATGAAATTAGAAGCAAATTTTTAAAATTCTTTGAATCTAAAGATCACTACTTAAAAAAAANNNNAAAACAATGTATAGAAAATAGGAGGACATTTAAGATGCAACCAATGGGATTAAATGAAATTAGAAGCAAATTTTTAAAATTCTTTGAATCTAAAGATCACTACTTAAAAGAAAGTGCTTCTTTAGTGCCACACAATGATAAAAGTTTATTACTTATAAACTCTGGTATGGCACCACTTAAAAATTACTTTGCAGGAGTAGAAGTTCCACCAAGTGTTAGAATGACTACTTGTCAAAAATGTATAAGAACTGGTGATATAGAAAACGTAGGAAAGACTGCTAGACATGGTACTTTCTTTGAAATGTTAGGTAACTTCTCATTTGGAGATTACTTCAAAGAGCAATCTATAGCTTGGGGATGGGAGTTTGTTACACAACACTTAAATATACCTCAAGAAAAAGTATGGGTAACTGTATATGAAGAAGATGATGATGCATTCTCAATATGGGAAAATCAAATAAAAATACCAAAAGAAAGAATAGTTAGACTTGGTAAAGATGATAACTTCTGGGAAATAGGTATAGGACCTTGTGGACCATGTTCAGAATTATACTTCGATAGAGGTGTAGAATATGGATGTGATAATCCAGATTGTAAGCCAGGATGTGACTGTGATAGATACTTAGAATTCTGGAACCACGTGTTTACTCAATTTGATAGAGATGAAGATGGTAACTACGGACAATTAGAAAATAAAAATATAGATACAGGAATGGGTCTAGAAAGAATGGCTTGTATAATGCAAGGTGTTGATACTATATTTGACGTAGATACTATAAAGCATATATTAAATACTGTTGAAAAAATGGCTAGTGTTGAATACGGAAAAGGTGGAAAAACTGACGTATCAATAAGAATAATAACTGACCATATAAGAGCTGTAAGTTTCTTAGTTGCTGATGGAGTATTACCATCAAATGAAGGTAGAGGATATGTTCTTAGAAGATTATTAAGAAGAGCAGCTAGACATGGTAAATTATTAGGAATAAAAGAAAACTTCTTATATAAATTAGTTGATGAAGTTATAAAAGTAAGTGGAGAAGCTTATCCAGAATTAGTTGAAAAAGAAAGCTACATCAAAAAAGTTATAAGAATAGAAGAAGAAAAGTTCAATGAAACTATAGAACAAGGTATGGAAATATTATCTTCTTATATAGCTGATTTAAAGAAAAATGGAGAAAATACTTTAAGTGGAGAAAATGCATTCAAATTATATGACACTTATGGATTCCCAATAGATTTAACAAAAGAAATATTAGAAGAAGAACATTTATCAATAGATGAAGAAGCCTTCAATGARGAAATGGACAAGCAAAGAGAAAGAGCTAGAAGTGCTAGAGGAAATATGGATGGAGAAAGCTGGAAAGAAGATCCATTATCTAAATTAGACTCTTCAGTAGCAAGTACTTTTGAAGGATATTTTGAATTAGAGAATTCAGGAATAATAAAAGCTATAGTTAAAGATAATGAAGTAGTAGATTCGGCTGTAGCAGGAGATAAAGTTGTTGTTGTACTTGATAAAACTACATTCTACCCAGAAGGTGGGGGACAAGCTGGAGATGCTGGACTTTTAGTAAATAAAGATGAAGATATAGTAGTTGAAGTAATAGATACTAAAAAAGGTGCTAACAATACTATAAAGCATATAGGTATAGTAAAAAGTGGAATGATAAACACTGGAGAAAAATTATCTACAATAGTAGATAAAGAAATAAGAATGGCATCTGCTAGAAACCACAGTGCTACTCACTTACTTCATAAAGCATTAAAAGAAGTTTTAGGAGAACACGTTAACCAAGCAGGGTCACTTGTTACTTCAGAAAGATTAAGATTTGACGTAACTCACTTTGAAGCTATAACTAAAGAAGAATTAAAAGTTATAGAAGAAAAAGTAAATGATGCAATACTTGAAGCTTTAAATATAACTTGTGAAAATATGAGTATAAATGATGCAAGAAATAAAGGAGCTATGGCTTTATTCGGTGAAAAATACGGAGATGAGGTTAGAGTTGTTTCTATGGGAGACTACTCAATAGAACTTTGTGGAGGTACTCATTTAACTAATACTTCTCAAATAGGTATGTTTAAAATACTATCTGAAGGTGGAGTAGCTGCAGGAGTTAGAAGAATAGAAGCTATAACAGGTAAAGCTGTATACAATTTCTTAAAAGAAAAAGAAGAAGTAATATCTAATGTTTGTACATCTTTAAAAATTAAAGAAGATGGATTAACTCAAAAAGTAACTTCTATACTTGAAGAAAATAAATCATTATCAAAAGAATTACATGATATGAAAACTAAAATGAGTTTACAAGCAGTAGATTCAGTATTAGATTCAAAAGTAGATGTAAACGGAGTTAACTTAGTAACTACTAAATTTGAAGGTATAGATATGAATACTTTAAAAGAAGTTGCAGATAACTTAAGAGATAAATTATCAAGTGGTGTAGTAGTACTTGCTAATATAGCTAATGATAAATTAAATCTTGTTGTTACAGCAACTAAAGATGCAGTAGACAAAGGTGTTCACTGTGGAAATATAGTTAAAGAAATAGCACAAATAGCTGGTGGAAAAGGTGGAGGAAGACCTAATATGGCTCAAGCTGGTGCACCAGATGTTTCTAAAGTAGATGAAGCTTTAAATCATGCAAGTGAGGTTTTAAAATCACAAGTTAAATAATTCAACTTTTAAGGGGGGATTTAATAATGAATAAAGATTTAGAAAGTACTATGAAATTTGAAGGAATATCAGAGGATAAAATAAGTGTTTCAGATGCATTAAATTATGTAAATGAAGCACTACTAGAAAAAGGATATAATCCTATAAACCAAATTATAGGATATATTCTATCTGGTGATTCAAGTTATGTAACAAGTTATAAAAATGCAAGAAGCATAATTAAAAAGTTTGAAAGAGATGAATTATTAGAAGAAATATTAACATATTATTTGAATAGAAAGTAGGCCAATCTTATGAAAAAGAAGATTGTATCACTGCTTATAGCAGTTATGATGATTATGGTTTCTATTCCACAATATAGCTTTGCCGCACAACGTGGCAAAGTTATATTTATAAATATGAATAGAACGACTTTGCAAGCAATGCAAGATATACCTACTTTAAAGAAAGAGCTTGAAAGTAGAGGATATGTAGGATTAATGAACATAAGAGGTGACCAAGGTACAGATGATAAAAGGTCACTTGCAAGTATGGGTGCTGGAGGAAGAGCAAACGTAGCATCTGATACATACATAAACTTTAAAGAAGTAACTAAGGAAGAAGCTTTAATTTATAAATCAGCAACAGGTAAATCTCCAAAGAAAATAAATGATTTATCAATAAATAAATCATTAGATGATAATGAATCAAAAGGTCAATATGGATCAACATTAGGTTCACTTGGACAAACTTTAGCAGATAATAATTTAAAAGTTGCAGTTTTAGGAAATAGTGACACAGTAAGTAATGGTGAGATAACAGAAAATAGAAATATATGTTTATTAGCTATGGATAATTACGGAAGAATTGCAGATGGAAATATTGATAACATCAATATAGAAGATGCAACAATGCCATTTGGAATAAGAACAGATTATGCTAAATTAGCTACAGAGACTAAAACATTATATGAAAATAATGATGCATTATTTGTAGATTTAGGAGATACATATAGATTAGATCAATATAAAGAATTATTAAATGAAACTACTTATGCTAAAATGAAAAGAAAAATTCATGATAATATAAGTGATTATTTAAATACTGTATTTGATATGGTTGGGGAAAATGACGTTGTTTATATAGCTAGTGCTTTTCCAAGTAAATTAGCTTATAAAAATAAAGAAAGATTATCTCCAATTGTTAAGTTTAAGGGAGATGAAAAAGGATTATTATCATCATCTACAACAAGAAGAGACGGTATAGTTGCTAATATAGATGTAGGTGTAGATATACTTAATGAATTTGGATTAAAAAATGAACTTATGGTTGGTAGAGCATATAGTTTAGTAGAAAAAGATGATAATATAGAGTTTTTATCTCATGAGTTAGAAAAAATGGCTACAGTTTCTAATATAAGAGCAAATGTTGTAAATACATTTGTAGGTGTAGTATCTGTTTCTTGGGTTATAGGAGTTATAGCTATATTATTTAGAAATCGTATACCTAATAAAGATAAAGTATTTAAAGTGTTAAAAGAATTTATAAAGTTAGGAATAATAATGCCATTAGCATTTATACTAGCACCTATATTTAACTTTAAAACACCACTACTTATGACAATAGGTATTATTGGAACTACAGTAGCTTTATATCTATTAGGTAGATTATTATTTAAAGATGATTTAAAGCAAATGGGATTCTTTGCATTATTAACCATTACAATTATTGTTATAGATTGTATATTTGGAACATATCTTATGAAAAATAATATAATGAGTTATGATGCAATTGTTGGAGCAAGATATTATGGTGTAGGAAATGAATACGAAGGTGTATCTATAGCCAGTCCTATATTTGCATTAGCTATATTATTAAACTTTAATAAAAAGCTTCCTAAATGGTCAGTAGTATTAGTTTCAATTTTAATATTAATGACTAGTGCATATCCAACTATGGGAGCAAATGTTGGAGGGGCAATTTCTCAAACAGCTGCATACTTATTATTTATAATGCTTATATATGATGTAAAATTAGATTTTAAGAAAGTTATACTTATTGGTGTGGCTATAGTAGCTGTAGTTTGTGCATTTGCATTCTTTGATATAGTATCAGGTAGTGAATCTCATTTAGGATTATTTGTGCAACAAATATTTATAAATGGTCCAAGCACTATAATACAAACATTTGCTAGAAAAATATCTATGAACATTAAACTAGCTCAGACTAGTGTGTGGGTAAATATACTATTAGCAGGAGTGTTTATAATAGGAATATTTATAATTAGACCTCCAAAGCAATTTAGGTCTATCGCTAAAAGATACCCTATAATATTTAAAGGATTTTTAGCTTCATTTGTAGGATGTATAGTAACATTATTAGTTAATGACTCGGGAATAGTAGCTGCATCTACAGCTTCTATATATATATTAATACCTCTTATAATAATGAGCATAAATATGATAGTTTTTGAAAATAAAAATAATGATTAATAAAATTAGTCAGGTTAAATATCCTGACTAATTTTTATTTATAGTATATAATAT
>NZ_CP048741.1:1815838-1815994 GCF_018336475.1 Romboutsia sp. 13368 | reverse complement strand
CAATGGTTTTGAGCCTAAAAAATATTTTGAGCAACGGACAAAGTTGTTGGCGACATAAAATGATTCGCCGACACGTCGCTCAAGCGAAGCGAATTTTTTATTTGTAAAAATTAATAAGTATCAATAAATGATAAGACAACTAAAGTTTTATTTATA
>NZ_CP048741.1:1809994-1815827 GCF_018336475.1 Romboutsia sp. 13368 | reverse complement strand
AATTGTTTTTTATTAGAATTATAAAGTTAAGTAAGGAGAAAAAAATGTTAGACGGAAGAATAATGGGACTTGATGTAGGCGATAAAACTATAGGAGTTGCAGTTAGTGACTTAATGGGACTTACAGCACAAGGAGTTAAAACTGTAAAAAGAATAGGAAAGAAAAAAGATATAGAAGCATTAAAAGAAATAATAAAAGAAAGACAAGTTAACAAAATAGTTTCAGGTCTTCCTAAAAATATGAATGGGACTTTAGGACCACAAGGAGAAAAAGTTATAAAATTCTGTGAATTATTAGAAGAAGAAACAGGCATAAAAATAGAATACTGGGATGAAAGATTATCAACAGTAGCAGCTGAAAGAACGCTTATACAAGGTAATGTAAGAAGAGAAAATAGAAAAGGCGTAATAGATATGGTAGCTGCTGTAATAATATTACAAGGTTATTTAGACAGACAAAGAAATTTCTAAAATATCTATAAAATTATACTTTTATGATATATAATATAATTAACAAATAAAACAGAGGTGAAGGTCATGCAAGAAAATATAATAAACTTAATAGATGAAAATGGTGTAGAAAGTCAATTTGAAATAATATTAACATTAGAAGCAGAAGGAAAAGAATATGCAATACTAATGCCAGTAGAGGAAGAAGAAGCTGAAGAAGCATTAGTATTTAGAATAGACCAAGATGAACAAGGTGAAATATTAGTTCCATTAGAAGATGACAAAGAATATGAAATAGTTGTTGATGTATACAATACATTAATGGAAGAAGAAGGATTAAACTTCGACGAAGAATAATTAATAAAAAGGACTTCTCAAATTAAATTTTGAGAAGTCTTTTTTTGTGTAAATTTATTCTATTTAGGGGAAAATATTAAAAATTTGATTAGGAAGGAGTAAATAAAGTGAAAAAAAGAGGATTAATTTTATTTTTATTATTAATAATTACTTTTATACCGATATCTAATGTCTATGGATTAAGTAAAATTAAGGTTGAGCAACCGCAAATGATAGAAAATATTCTTTTAATAGGGTTAGATGGAAGTAATGATAATATTCCTAAAAGGTCTGATACTATGATTATATTAACTATAGATAAGTTGAATAAATCTTTAAAACTTACGTCTTTAGCTAGGGATACTTTAGTTAAAATTCCAGGTCATGGAGAAGAAAAGTTAACTCATGCATATGCATATGGAAAAGAAGAATTATTAATGCAAACTATAAATGAAAATTTTAATTTAAATATAAAAGATTATGCAACAGTAAATTTTAAATCATTTATAGATATAGTGGATATAATAGGAGGAGTAGATATTAATATTAATGAAAAGGAAATAAGACATTTAAATGAAGTTATAAAAGCATGTTATAATGTCAATCATACAGATATTAATAATATTGAATATATAAGTAGTAGCGGAAATAATAATCTAAATGGATATCAAGCATTAGCTTATGCTAGGATAAGAAAATTAGATACAATATATAAAAGAGATGAAAGACAAAGAATAATATTAACGAATATAGCACATAAATTATCACATGTTTCTATAACTAAATATCCATATATAGCAAAAAGTATATTAAAACATGTAAGAGTTAATATGGACTTTAATAAAATAATTAAATTAGCATTTACTTCTCATGAATTAGCAAGTTATGATATAAAACAATTAGAATTTCCGGTATCAGAGTATAGAGAAGATGGAGTAACTGATAAAAATGGAAAATATGTAGTTGAGTGGGATAAAGATAAAAATATAAATTTACTACATAAGTTTATATATAGCAATTAATGGGTATAACAATAAATATTGACAAGATGTTTATTATCAATTACAATATTTAATAAAGATTATCAATTGAAAATAAAGGTGATTAGTATGAATACTATGGATATATTAAAAGAAAAATTAAGAGAAACTGGATTTAAAATAACGCCTCAAAGAAGAGCAGTAATAGATACATTATTAAAACATAACAAAGAACATCTAAGTAGTGAGCAAATATATGATTTAGTTAGGGTAGATTGTCCAGAAATAGGACTAGCTACAGTTTATAGAACAATGCAATTATTAGATGAAATAGGTGTAATATCAAAACTTAACTTAGATGATGGATGTATAAGATATGAAATTAGTTTAAATAAAGATGAATGTCATAACCATCATCATTTAATATGTAAAAACTGCTCGAGGATAATAGAAGTTCAAGAAGATTTATTAGAAAGTATAGAACAGAGTATACAAGAAAGATATAAATTTGAAATATTAGATCATGACGTTAAATTCTATGGAATATGTGAAAACTGCAAAAACTAATATAAAAATATAAGTCTCMTTACAGAGACTTATATTTTTATTGTAGTAAAAATTATAGAACCTATTAATATAACGACGATTAAAATTTCTAAAATATTATTAAAAAAGCTCCCAACTCTAAAATATCCTAAAGAATACTTCTTGTCACTAAGAGGATAAAATAAAGGAATACCTGATTTTGTGAATAAATCACCTAAAAATAAATGACTTGCATATCCTATAGTTCCAAAAAATGATAAATTCGATATATTATATATTATCTCTATTTGTTTAAGTAAAAAATAAATTATAATAGCTGCAAATATACTATGAGAAAAGCTTCTATGCTTAAGCCATGGAAAAGAAGCTAATATTAAGAAAAATATAACGAAGTATATTTTAACCTTTATAAAAAATAAACATAGAGATAAAAGTACAAGCGTTAAAGATAAAAGAATTTTTCTAAGTAATGTATGATTAAGCTTAGATTCTAATACCATTATTGATATAAATGTTACAATTGAACTTAATAAAAAATTATTATTTAGTTTTAATGATATAAAAAATATAGCAAAGTTAATTATGTATATGACTATTTTTAGTATAAATTTTGAAGTATCTTGCTTTAAAAGTACATTAGAAATTGTGGAGTTAGATTCATCTAAGTCAGGAAGTATTGAAAAAATAGCAGCCAACACAAGATTAAATATAGTAATAGGAACTTTAAATAATATACAGGCTTGAATAGTACTCAAAATGCCTATTGTACAATGGGTTTTACCACGCATATATCCTCCTAAAAATATAATATATTTTGAGAATAGCAAAATAAATTTACTTTGTCAAAATAATACATTAAATGTATTTTAAATATTACTTAAATTATATATGAAATTATGGTACAATGATAATAACTGGTAAAGAGTACGTGATTTGATATTATTAAAAAAGTAGAACGTGTTTGAAAACTAAATAGACAGAAGGAGATGATGCGATTGTTTAGAAAAAATACAAATAAAATAAAAGTCATGGCATTAGGTGGACTTAATGAAATAGGCAAAAATATGACTGCTATTGAGTATAAAGATGAAATAATTGTAATAGATGCTGGAATGAGCTTTCCAGATGAAGAAATGTTAGGAGTCGATGTAGTTATTCCTGATATAAGTTATTTAATAAAAAATAAAGATAAAGTAAAAGGAATCTTTATTACACACGGACATGAAGACCATATAGGAGCAATTCCATATATATTAAAGAAAATAAATGTACCAATATATGGAGCTAAACTTAGTATAGGTCTTATACAAGTAAAACTAAAAGAACATAAAATAAATAATGCTAAACTTAATGTAGTATCTCCAAAAGATATTATAAAACTTTCTCATATGGAAGTAGAGTTTATAAAGAATAATCATAGTATACCAGATGCATGTTCTATTGCTGTTCATACAGATCAGGGAATAATATATCATACAGGAGACTTTAAAATAGATTTAACTCCAATTGATGGAGAAGTTATGGACATACACAGAATATGTGAATTAAGTAAAAAGGGAGTTCTTTTATTATTAGCAGAAAGTACTAATGTTGAAGATCCAGGTTATACAATGTCGGAAAGAACAGTAGGGGCAGGATTAGAGGATTTATTTAGAAAAGCATCAAGTAATAGAATAATAGTTGCAACATTTGCATCTAATATATACAGATTACAACAAATAATAAATACATCGGAGAAATTTAACAGAAAAGTTGCTATATCTGGAAGATCTATGGTAAATGTGATTGCTGTAGCTACTGAATTAGGGCATTTAAATATTCCTGAAAATATGTTAGTAGATTTAAATGATATATCTAAATATGAAGATAGTGAAGTTGTAATAATAACTACAGGATCGCAAGGTGAGCCGATGTCAGCTTTAGCTAGAATAGCTAGGGCTGAACATAAGAAAATAGAAATAAAAAGAGGCGATTTAGTAATAATATCAGCTCACACAATACCAGGGAATGAGAAATTAATATCAAAAGTTATAAATAGTTTGTTTGAAAAAGGTGCTGAAGTTATATATGATCAATCTGATATACACGTATCAGGACATGCAAAACAAGAAGAATTAAAGCTTATCCATAGACTAGTTAAGCCTAAGTTCTTTATGCCAGTTCATGGTGAGTATAGAATGCTTAAGATACATGCAGAATTAGCAGAAGAATTAGGTATGCCTAGCCAAAATATATTTATAAATAAAACAGGAGATGTTTTAGAACTTGATAGAAATTCAGCTAAAGTTACAGGAACTATACCAACAGGAGATGTATTAGTTGATGGATTAGGTGTTGGAGATGTAGGGAATATAGTATTAAGAGATAGAAAGCATTTATCTGAAGATGGACTTATGATAGTTGTTGTTACAATATCTAAAGAAGATGGAAAAGTCTTAGCAGGTCCAGATATTATATCAAGAGGATTTGTATATGTAAGAGAATCAGAAGATTTAATGGATGGAGCTAAAGAAGTAATAAAAAATGTATTAAAAGATTGTGAAGATAGAAATATTAAAGAGTGGGCTTATTTAAAGAATAATATAAAAGAAAATTTAAAAGAATATCTTTATCAAAGAACAAAGAGAAATCCTATGATACTTCCTATAATAATGGAGGTATAATTATGAAAGATTGAATATAATTTATTATATTCAATCTTTTTTTATAGGAGGAAGTTATGGCGATATATGAAACAGCTACTAAGTTAGCTAATGAAATAAAGAATAGCAAGGAATATATACAGTTTAAAAAATATATGAAAGAAATAAAAAATGACCCAGATAGTGAAAAATTACTTGCTGAGTATAAATTAAGCCAAGCTAAAGTTCAAAACTTTATTATAAGTAATCCAAAGGATAAGAAAAAAAGTTTATCTAAATTTGAATCACTTCAAAGAAAGGTTATTAATAACAAAAAAGTTAATAAATATTTAAATAGTGAACAACAGTTTACAAATATGATGAATAATATAAATCATATATTAGCACAAGCAGTAGAGGATGATTATAAATAAATTATTTTGTAGGCATAATATAATAAATATAAAAGTAAAAGAGGTATAGATTATGAGAGTTATAGTAATGAAGGTAAGCTTAAGAGCAGATTGGTGTCATTCACTTAAGGAAAAAAGAATGGTAGTTAAAAGTGTAGTTAGTAAACTTCAAAATAAATTTAATATATCTGTATGTGAAATAGATAATCAAGATATACATAACTTGATAACTATAGGAATTGTAGGTATAGGTATAGATTCAAAAGTTTGTGATTCAATTATAGATAATATAATTAATTATATTGAAGATATTACTGATGCAGAAATTATAAATATAGAACAAGAAGTAAATTTACATTAAAAAAAGCTGAGTTAAATTTGTATACTAAATTTAACTCAGCTTTTTATATTTGGCTATGTTTTAAATGAGTGTTGAAAAAATAATATAATATAATTAACTTCACAATTGTTATATAATGCGAATAAAT
>NZ_CP048741.1:1809850-1809947 GCF_018336475.1 Romboutsia sp. 13368 | reverse complement strand
ATAGTCATCTATTGGATAATTTTTCTTTAAATCATCTGGGAATTTATCTTTTTCTATTTTATCAATATAAGTAATTTTACATTCGTAGTACATATTA
>NZ_CP048741.1:1809302-1809393 GCF_018336475.1 Romboutsia sp. 13368 | reverse complement strand
TTAAGAAATTTTATAAAATTTTATTCTTATATATTTTATAGATATATAATATTTTTCAATAATCTAATATACATAAAATAACAATTATAAT
>NZ_CP048741.1:1805037-1809290 GCF_018336475.1 Romboutsia sp. 13368 | reverse complement strand
TATTTATAAATATAAAATAAGATAAGGAGAAAATAGATGGATAATAATGCAAAGAAAGCTTTAAAACAAATTAAAATGGAAATTGCAGCTGAGCATGAAATGCACCCTGAAAATATTTTCGACTTAATAGAGTGTGCTTATAATGGAGGAATTCCCAAAATGAAATTAAGATTAAAAAGAAGTAAGGAAAAAAGGAGCTTTTCTAAGAGTGGGCATTTAGAATAAAAACAATAAATAGTGATAAAATAAATCTAAATAAAATATTAAGAGGTGACACTAATGAAAAAAATAGTTAGTTTTATGATGACTATATTACTTGCAATTATGCCTATGAATATATCTTTTGCAAATGAAGATAATACGCCACTTAGTGTATCTTCTAAATCAGCTATATTAATGGATGTAGGAAGTGGACAAATACTTTATGAAAAAAATGCTCATGATAAGCTACCTCCTGCAAGTGTAACTAAAGTAATGACTATGTTACTTATATGTGAAGCGCTAGATTCTGGCAAGATAACTTTAGAAGATAGTGTACAAATAAGTGAAAATGCAGCTAGTATGGGTGGAAGTCAAATATTTTTAGAACCAGGAGAAGTTCAAAAAGTAGATACACTATTAAAAGGTATAGCAGTAGCTTCAGCTAATGATGGTTGTGTTGCTATGGCAGAATATGTAGCAGGTAGTGTAGAAAGTTTTGTAGATATGATGAATGCTAAAGCTAAAGAACTAAATATGAAAGATACAAATTTTGTAAATACTAATGGACTTCCCGTAGATAATCATTATACATCAGCTCATGATATAGCAATAATGTCTAGAGAACTATTAAAACATGACGTTATAACTAAATACTTAACAACTTGGATGGATCAAATTGTTGTTGGTAAAAAGCAGGTTACAGTTGGACTTGCTAATACGAATAAATTAATAAAACATTATCAAGGTGCTACAGGTGTTAAAACTGGATTTACTCAACAAGCTAAATACTGTTTATCTGCATCTGCTAAAAGAGGTGATACTCATTTAGTTGCAGTAACTCTAGGAGCAGAAACATCACCAGAAAGATTTAAAGATGCTACAAGCCTTTTAAATTTTGGATTTGCAAATTATGAAAGTGTAAAATTATGCTCTAAAGATGATAAAATAGGTACAATTACTCTAGATAAAGCAGATGAACAAAAAATTAGTTTAGTAGCAAAAGATGATTTAAGTGTACTTGTTAAAAAAGGTGGAAATAAAGATTTTACTAGAAAAGTAAAATTAAATGAAAATCCAACACTACCTATTAAAAAGGGTACGAGTTTAGGATATATTGAAGTTTATCAAGGTAAAACTTTAGTTGGAAAAGTAGATTTAGTAAATACAAAAGATATACAAAAAGCAAGTTATTTACAAATGTTACAAAGAGTTATAGATGAAATGCTATAAAAAAGAAGCTTTAAGCTTCTTTTTTATTTATTACATATTAAAGTTATTAAAGARATATCAAAACATTTATATTAACAATAAATATATATTAATCATATAATTTATTAATCAATATATGAGGGGGAGGATTAATGATAGATGTTACTTATCCTCAAATGCCGATAATAGAAACTGAAAAATATATATTAAGACCAGTAAGTTTAGATGATGCAGAAGATATGTTTGAATACTATAAAAATCCTAAAGTAGTAAAGTATCTTCCTATGAATCCMCATAAATCTATAGCAAATACAAAGAGATTTATAAAATCTTTTTTNATAGATAACTATAATAAAGATAAAATAGGTCATTTTGCAGTAGTAGATAAATCTAATAATAAAGTAATAGGTAATATTGGTTTAAATAATATAGATAAAGATGATATTGAAGCAGAAATAGGGATATGCATAAATCCAATTTATTGGGGACATGACATTGGAACTGAGCTTGCTAGAGAATTGCTTAAATTTACATTTACTAATACAAATGTAAAACGAATAATAGCAAATACCTATGAAGATAATAAAAAATCTAGAAAAGCATTAGAAAATTTAAATATCAAATATTATAAAAGTTACGATAAGAAAATTATAAAAGGAATGAAAATAACTTATGTTAAATGTGATTCATATAAAATATTAAAATCTGAATACTTAAAATATRTACAAGAARATAATAGGATATCCTATTACTTTCTGTATTTATAAAAACTTTGCTTATAAATTAGAAAATTGATATAATAATATTAAAATCAAAATTTAGGAGAGAGAATAAATGTATAATTTAAGTACTATATTAGCGACTATAGTTGCAATAGCAGTTGCTATATCTGTGCATGAGTTCGGTCATGCATACTCTGCACATTTATTAGGTGATGATACTGCTAAAATGTATGGAAGAATGACTTTAAATCCAGCAAAACATTTAGATATTATGGGATTAATAGCTATGCTTATTGTACATATAGGATGGGCAAAGCCTGTACCAGTTAATCCTAATAATTTCAAAAACTATAAAATTGGAAATGTAATAGTATCATTATCTGGGGTAATTGCAAATATAATAACAGCTATAGTATGTGTTCTTATAAATAAGTATGTAAATATGTATGCAATAAATTTAATAGCTCAATATGTTATAGTTTATAATGTAGGATTTGCAGCATTTAACTTATTACCACTTCCTCCACTTGATGGATGGGGTGTAATATCTTCATTTATACCATATAAGTATAATGAGATAGTTTATAAATATGAAAGTATGAGTAGTATAATATTTTTACTTCTTATATTTACAGGAGCATATAGTATATTTGTATCTCCAATAAGAAATTTAATTTGGCAAATATTATATTTATTTATGTAATATAAGAGGTAAAATATATGAAATATAACGTACAATTACAGGTTTATGAAGGGCCATTGGACTTACTTTATGATATGATATCTAAACAAAAGATAGATATTAAAGATATATCTATTATAGATATAACAAAGCAATATATAAATTATATAACTGCACTTGAAAAAATGGATTTAGAAATAGCAAGTGAATTTATAACTATGGCATCTAAATTATTAGAAATAAAGTCTAGATACTTGCTATATAAACAGAAAAATAATGATGAAGTAGAAGATCCTCGTTTAGAACTTATGGAGAAATTAGAAGAATATAAAAAGTTTAAATTAGCATCAGAGGATTTAAAGGATAATATAACCTATATAGATGATTTATATTACAGAAAAAAAGAAGAAGTAATAATAGATGATACTATGGATTTAGATACTATATCTATAGATGCTATAAAAAATATCCTTCCATATATATTAAAGGTAAAACATGATGAAAATAAATCTAATAAAGATGAGAAGTTAGAAAAGATAGTAAGAGGAAGAATTATACCTGTAGAAGAAAAAATAGCATACATAAGAGACATCATAGATAGAGATAATGAGGTAAGATTTACAAAAGTTGTAGAAAATGTTGATAAGGATGAAGTAATTGCAACATTTTTATCAATACTAGAACTTATAAAATCAAGAGAGATAGTAGTTTACCAAGATTTATTTTTTGATGACATATTAATAAAGAAAAATCTGGAGAATTAAAATGAGACGTGAAGATATAAAGCATATTATAGAAGCTATAATGTTTGCTTATGCAGAACCTATAAGCATAAAAGAATTAAATGATATAATAAATGAAGAATTATCAAGTAAAGAAATAGAATACATGTTAAATAATCTTATAAATGAATATAAGGAAAATAACAGAGGTATACAAATAATAAAATTACAAGACAAATATCAAATGTGTACTAATAAAGATTACTCAAGTTTCATAAAAAAGGTTCTTGAGCCTAAGAAGAAGAAAAGCTTAACTCAAACTACTTTAGAAACATTAACTATAATAGCGTATAAACAACCTATAACAAAGGTTGAAGTAGAAGATATAAGAGGAGTTAAAAGTGATAAAGCTATTCAAACTCTTATAGAAAATAATCTTATAAGAGAAGCTGGAAGATTAGATAAAATCGGAAAACCTATAATATATAGAACAACAGATGAATTTTTAAAGTTACTAAATATAGAAAGATTAGAGGATTTACCTCCTATCGAGAACTATGAAAATAACAATGAATAAAAAGTGTGCTAAATTTAGCACACTTTTTTTGTAAATAATTAGTATATATATCCCTAATTTAGAAAATAATAGTTTTATGGACTACAGTGATATATTTAATTTTTTAATACCAATGTTAATTATAATATTAGTATTAATTA
>NZ_CP048741.1:1804952-1805032 GCF_018336475.1 Romboutsia sp. 13368 | reverse complement strand
AATTTTTATTAATAACGTATATATATCCTACAAAGTAGATAATACAATTTCTTACTTTGTAGGATTTTTTATATTTATGG
>NZ_CP048741.1:1804847-1804938 GCF_018336475.1 Romboutsia sp. 13368 | reverse complement strand
ATTATATTTATAAAAATACCATTTAATATAATACTTATATCGAAAGTAGTTAATGAAGATATAAATATATATTTAAATTTTAGGTATATGT
>NZ_CP048741.1:1803932-1804842 GCF_018336475.1 Romboutsia sp. 13368 | reverse complement strand
ATTATAAATATAAAAATACCGATTTACCCTAAAAAAATTAAATCTATAAAAAAGGAGATAGAAAAAAGTAAAAGAAAAAATATACTAATTAAAAATATAACTTCTAGAAAAATTTTATCTAAGGATATTTTAGGTATTTTAGAARCTTTAAAAAAAATAGAGATAGAAGAATTCTATTCAGATATACAAATAGAAAGCACAAATATTCATATAACTATTTTTTCTTATTTATTTATAAATTTAATTTATGGAAATTTAATAAATATTATAAATCCAAATAAATTTTATATGAATATAAAACCTAACTTTATAGAAAATAATATATATATAGATTTTAAAATACACATAAAACCTACGATAAAAGATTTAATTAATATATTAAAAGCTGCATTTATAGCAGTTAAAAATAGTAAGAAAATAAAAGAGGAGGATAGCAAAAATGAGAGCTACAGGGTCGATACAAAATATAATGGAAACAACACTTGATACTATAAAAGGTTCTATAGACGCAAATACTATAATAGGTGATCCTATAAAAACTGATAATACCGTTGTAGTACCTATATCTAAAGTTACTATAGGTTTTGGTATAGGTGGAGGAGAATACTCTAAGGGATATAAAAAAGAAGAGCATATAGATAATAATGACACTAATTTTGCTGGAGGTAGTGCAGGTGCAGTAACTGTTCAGCCAGTAGCTTTTGTAGTTGTAGAAAATGGAGAAACTAGACTTATGAGCTTAGATAATAACATAAATATGATAGATAATATATTGACTATTACTCCAAAAGTTATAGAAAAACTTCAAAAAATATCTAAAAACAATAAAGACATTTAACATAAAACTGATACTAAAAAGTATCAGTTTTTAGTATAATTAACTAATAAAGGTAAAGTGATATTTCACTTA
>NZ_CP048741.1:1800052-1803629 GCF_018336475.1 Romboutsia sp. 13368 | reverse complement strand
CCAAAAGTTATAGAAAAACTTCAAAAAATATCTAAAAACAATAAAGACATTTAACATAAAAATAAAGACATTTAACATAAAACTGATACTAAAAAGTATCAGTTTTTTAGTATAATTAACTAATAAAGGTAAAGTGATATCTCACTTATATATTAATAATATAAAATACATAATAAATCAATCACATAAGTGGGAAAATATAGAAATAAACAATTTGAGAATTGACTAACTTGTGTTATAATTTAATTAGCCTAAGATTTTTATTTTCTTCTTACATAAATTTGAAAATAAAAACTATTTGCTCGCTATATATAGCGAGCTTTTTTTATTTAAATTTTTTCCTTTTACAGTTAAATTTGAATTCTTCATTAATAAATAATATAGGTATATAAATAAGAGTTGTAATTAATGTAAATATAATTGCACTTGATAAGTTATGACTTGAAAAACAATATGGATAATTTGCATTTGTAAATGTATTTAAAAGATATATAAAAGAAAAATAAATTATACAAAAAATTAAGTTGTCCTTTAATGCGCACTTATTTATACTAAATTTTCTAACTTCAGTTAAATAAACTATAGAATAAAATAAAATACACTTAGAGAAAAAAAATAAATAATATAATATATTAGGATATCTATAACCTAAGTTTGGGAAAAAAATTAACTCTCCGATAGAGCAAACTAAACTCCATGAAAAAAAGACATTGAACAACTGATAATTTTTAAAAAATAAGATAGCAATACATATATAAGATGTAAATCTAGAAATTGTAATAGGTAAACAAGTATAAACATTATAGCTACCCATTGAAATAAATGAGAATTGTTCAAAAGTAATCTCTAATATAATCAATATACAAATTATCTTTTCAACTATATAACTATATGGTAGTAAGTTTTTTGTTAGCTTAGGACATAAGTACAAAAATACAGAAAAAATTAAGAGCATGATCAAATGTGTATTTGAAAAAAGAAAGGTATTTTCCATATAAACCTCCTTTATATTAATTATAATTTCAATGTTAAAACAATAGTGAAACTTTAATAATATAATAAWWWAWRRWMWWWAAWWRWWWYRAAWWCTMATWTKKARMTTTWYWTDTTAHHTATTDADAHTAAATTAGAATDTAATTATTATATATTATTAGTAAAGTATATTTTTGAAGAACATAAAATAGACGTATTAAAGAAATACTTTTGTAACAAAAAATATAATAAATAATAAATTAATAGTATATATATTAAGACAATTGAAAATTTCGTTTTAAGGAAGTGAGAAAATGAAAGCTTTATCATGTGCAGATTCAGGTGGTAAATATTGTCCATGTCATCTTGCATACTCAAATGATTGTATAAGATGTAATATGTTAAATAAAAATAAAACATGTGACTGTATATGGCAAGGAGTATGTATATACAACGAAGTTATTCATAATAAGAATTCTCCTATAGTACAAAGACAAGAATACTTATGCGATATAGAAGATATAAAATTAGTTGAGGAATATACTTATTTGATTAAAATAAAAATACCAAAAGTCTTATCAAAAGATTTACGTAGTCCAGGAGCGTACGTTTTAGTAAAGAGTGAAAATAAAGATAGTGAGATATTTAGTGCACCTATTTCAGTAATGGATGTAGACTTAGATAATAATACATTAGAAGTAGTTGTTAAGACTGTAGGAATAAAGACTAAGGGGATAGTCAAATTTGATAAGGTTTATATCAAAGGTCCATATTTTAATGGATTATTTGGAGTAAAAGAAATCAAAAGCACATCAAAATCCAATTCTTTAGTGATATTAAATGGATTATCACAAGTAAATTCAATAAATGTAGTACGAAGATTAATAGAAAATAACAATAAAGTAGATGTATTTATAAATCATAACGGAGTAATTTTGGATAGTGTTATTCAAAAAATATATAATCTAGGTGCAAATATATATCATATAGACATAGATGTTGATAAATTATTTATATCTGATTATATAAAAACGAATAATATAAAATTAGTATACAGTGGAGGAAGCAATCATTTTAATAAAGATATAATGGATATTGTTGATAGTGTAGACGAAAATATAAAACTAGCAGTTTCTAACAATAATTTAATATGTTGTGGTGAAGGCATATGTGGTGCTTGTGGTATAAATTTAAATGGAGTAAAAGTTAAAACATGTAAAACGCAGGTTAATAGTAGAGAATATTTAAAAAGTATATATTAAGTTTTAGGGGGAGTTAGTATGGCGAAAGTAGTTATTATTGGAGGAGGATGGGCAGGGTGCGCAGCAGCAATAACTGCTAAAAAGGCAGGAGCAGATGTTTTAATATTAGAAAGAACAGACTTACTTCTAGGGTGTGGCAATGTTGGTGGAATAATGAGAAATAATGGAAGATATAGTGCCACAGAAGAAGCAATAGCATTAGGAGCAAGAGAATTATTTGAAATAACAGATAAATACGCTACTCATAGAAATATAAATTTTCCAGGACATGAACATGCAACTGTCTATAATGTAACAAAGATAGAAAAACCAGTAAGAGATAAAATTAGAAGTATGGGTATAGAAATTAGATTTATTAGTAGAGTAGTTGATGTTAAAACTGATGGAGATAAATTACTTGCAGTTATATTAGAAGGTGGAGAAATAATATATGGAGATGCATTTGTTGAAACTACAGGATCGACAGGACCAATGGGCAATTGTACTGCGAATGGAAACGGATGTGCAATGTGTATTTTAAGATGTCCATCTTTTGGAGGAAGGGTGAGCATAACAAGTAAGTGTGGATTAGAAGATATGATTGGTAGAAGAAAAAATGGAGATTATGGAGCATTTAGTGGTTCTATGAAGCTTTTAAAAGAATCATTAAGTGATGAAATACAAAAAGATTTAAATGAAAAAGGATGTGCTGTAGTTCCTTTACCTGAAGAATTTATAAATAAAGATATATTAGATTTAAAGGTATGCCAACAATATGCATTGCCTGAGTTTGCAGAAAATATAGTATTAATTGATACAGGTCATGCAAAGTTGATGGAACCATTTTATAATTTAGAAGTATTAAGAATGATACCAGGATTTGAAAATGCTCTTATTGTAGATCCTTATTCTGGAGGCAAGGGAAATTCGGTTAGATACATGTCTGTTGCTAAAAGAGACAATTATATGAGGGCTAAAGGCATGGCTAATTTATTTGTTGGTGGGGAAAAAGCAGGATTTTATGTAGGTCATACAGAAGCTATATGTACAGGTAGTTTAGCAGGTCATAATGCAGCTAGATATTGTGCAGATAGATATTTAATTCAACTTCCAACTAATTTATTAATAGGTGACTTTATTGCTTATTCTAATAATGAAATGAGTAAACCAGATGGCGATAAGTTAAGATTTACTTTCGCTGGAAGTATTTATTTTAATAGAATGAAGGAGTTAGGTTTCTATAGTACAGATAGTAATGTTGCTTTACAAAGAGTTAAAAAAGTTAGTTTAGAAGGATTATATGATAAGAAAGTAATTTTATAGAATAGATGAATTTAATTAAAAAATATCTTAATAAATAAAAC
>NZ_CP048741.1:1797502-1800046 GCF_018336475.1 Romboutsia sp. 13368 | reverse complement strand
ATAAAGTATATCTATTACAATATTAGACTTGAGTCAACTTCCTTTACTAATTAAAAAAATGTCATATAATGAAGCTATATGTAGAAAATGGAAAAGGAGGATTAGTAGTGAAAGGTAAAATAGCATTAGCAACATTGGCAATGATACCTATGGCAACTAATAATACACATGCAACGAATATAGGTACGGTGACAGCATCTTCTTTAAATGTTAGAAGTGGACCTAGTACAAACTACACTATAGTAACTACAGTAAAGAAAAATGATAAAGTAAGTATATTACAATCATCTAATGGATGGTACAAAATAGAAACTGTATCAGGTAAACAAGGATGGGCATCATCTTCATATATATCAATATCAAATGATAATACAAATAGTGATAGTAATGAATCAAAAAATATAGCAATAGTAAATACAGATGGACTTAAATTTAGAAATGGTGCAGGTACAAGTTATAGTATCATAAAAGTTTTAAGCAAGGGTGAAAAAGTAGAAGTAATATCAGAAAGTAATGGCTGGTCAAAAGTAAAGTATGACTCAAGATTAGGTTATGTTGCAAGTCAATACATAGATAAAGCTAATACAAATTATATAATAAAAGAAGTAAATACAGATGGATTAAATGTAAGAACCGGGCCATCAACAAGTTATACGTCAATAGGCAAGCTAAATAAAGGAACTAAAGTAGAGGTAATATCAGAAACTTCAGGATGGTCAAAAATTAAGTATAGTAATAAGACAGCATATGTATCTAGTGGATATTTAAAAGTAGTATCTACAAATGAACCTGATAAGAATGAAGATACAACAGAGCAGTATAAGGAAATAAARGTAGTAAATACAGATGGATTAAATGTAAGAAAAGGACCATCGACAAGTTATACATCAATAGGAAAGTTAGATGAAGGAACTAATGTAGAAGTAATATCAGAAAGTAACGGATGGTCAAAAATAAATTACAATAAAACAACTGGATATGTAGCAACAAGATATTTAGATAARAAAACTACAAGNNNAAGATACAACAGAGCAGTATAAGGAAATCAAGGTAGTAAATACAGATGGATTAAATGTAAGAAAAGGACCATCGACAAGCTATACATCAATAGGAAAGTTAGATGAAGGAACGAATGTAGAAGTAATATCAGAAAGTAATGGATGGTCAAAAATAAATTNCGATCTAACGCTAATATGTAGCAACAAGATATTTAGATAAGAAAACTACAAGTGAAGATACAACAGAGCAATATAAGGAAATAAAGGTAGTAAATACAGATGGATTAAATGTAAGAAAAGGACCATCGACAAGTTATACATCAATAGGAAAGTTAGATGAAGGAACTAATGTAGAAGTAATATCAGAAAGTAACGGATGGTCAAAAATAAATTACAATAAAACAACTGNNNNATATGTAGCTACAAGATATTTAGATAAGAAAACTACAAGTGAAGATACARCAGAGCAGTATAAGGAAATAAAAGTAGTAAATACAGATGGATTAAATGTAAGAAAAGGACCATCGACAAGTTATACATCAATAGGAAAGTTAGATGAAGGAACTAATGTAGAAGTAATATCAGAAAGTAATGGATGGTCAAAAATAAATTACAATAAAACAACTGGATATGTAGCTACGAGATATTTAGACAAAATAAATGATAATCAAGAAACACCACCAGTAGTAGGTGGAGAAAGTGTAGAAAATATARATGGAGCAATTATAAATCATAAATATTTAAATTATACACTTCAAAATCATATAGATGTTCAATATAAAAAAGCATTAGAAGGTGGAAATGTAATATCATCAAGTATATCAAGAAGTAGTGAAGAATTAACAACGTATAATATGTTAAATACTAGAAGCTACAAGGCTGCAAGTAAAGCAGATATAGAGTATTATCTAAATCCAGAAAACTTTGCAAGTAGTAATAAAGGTATGATGCAATTTTTAACACTTGATTCATATAAAGGTGGAGTAAGTGAAAGTGAATTAAACTCATACTTGAATGGATTACCAAAAGTAAATGGTAAAAATACTGTATTCTATAATCAAGGTAAATCGTTTATAGATGCAGCTAAAAAGTATGACATAGATTTAGTATATTTAGTTTCACATGCTATGTGGGAAACTGGATATGGAAAATCAGTACTTGCTCAAGGACAGACAATAACTAGTTATAAAGGTAATAAACTACCTAATCCAGTTACTGTATATAATTTCTTTGGAATAGGTGCAATAGATAAGAGTGCAAATGTTTCGGGTGCGGAAGCATCATATTCTAATGGATGGACAAGTATTGAAAAAACTATAGAAGGTTCAGCTAAATGGATAAGTGCTAATTACATAAAAAGTTCAAAATATAATCAAAATACTATATATAAAATGAAGTTTAATTATGATTATTCATGGCACCAGTATGCAACAGATGTAAATTGGGCAAATGGAATATCAGGAATAATGTATAAATTAATAGGTATGTATGATACAGCAAATAATCTAAATTTTGAAGTGCCTAGATATAAATAATATTTTTATAT
>NZ_CP048741.1:1796554-1797472 GCF_018336475.1 Romboutsia sp. 13368 | reverse complement strand
GTGCCTAGATATAAATAATATTTTTATATATACAATAAAGGAGATAATTATAATATATTTTAATTATCTCCTTTATTATTAAAATTTATACTAGTTTATGAAATATCTTTTATACCTTAAAATATTTTCAATATTATGCTCTCTAATAATACTTTTTAAATTTCCGAAGTTATAAGTGGCAAGAGCATACTCCCTAATCCTTTCAAATAAATATTTATCTTCATTGTTATTAAACACAACTATAGTCCTAGCAATATCCCAAGCTTTAGATTCTCTTGCAATTAGATTTTTTTTCAAGGCTATAACGCATTCCTCTAAATCAGATGGTAGATTTTTTTTATAAAAGTCTGTTTCTTTTATGTCTATATTATACTCAATTAGTTTCTCGATAATAGTAGATAATATTTTACTATACTCATCTTTGGAATTATAAACATCAGGGTCTAATATATGACCAACTTCATGAGATAAAATAAACTTAGCTATTGATGATATATTAGAATTAGTTATTGGAATAGGATATCTATAAAAATTCATAAAATTAAAAAAGTTATAGCAAAATGATAAAAATCCACTTCTAGATGATAAAACTAATCTTAGCTTAGGTAATGCACATATAGGGATATGTCTATTTTTTGAATAGCAAAGAAAAACTTTTTTATTTATAGTAAGATTAGATAAGGATTTTTTTAATAATCTTTTTTCACCTAAGTTATGATAGCAATATAGAATTTTATTAAAATCTACTTCAGGGACACAGGACATATTAACACCGCCTTAGATTTCTCCGTTTATATATAATATTAAATTGTATATAATTTGTAGCTAATCCAAGTAAAAATATTAATTAGATTAAGTAAGTTGTGATATAATATTTATTTCAAGGTTAATGAAAAGGAAATGATATTGTGGAAAGTG